>JANLID010000296.1 GCA_024654105.1 Gallionella sp.
CTCAACCCGGACTTTCACAATATGCCGGTGCTTTACTTTACCCAGTTGATGGCGCTGGCGTTCGGTTGCGGCGAATCGGCGCTGCGCTTAGATCTTCAGCACATCGACCCGTTGCCGGTCTTGAAGTCTCGCGGCCTGGATTAGGGAGGAAAGGATGTTTTTTAATGACCTCAAACAGATTCGCGGCAAAGTCACCATCAGTAATGATTGGTGCAAAGGATGCGGCTTCTGCGTGCAGTTTTGCCCCAAACAAGTGCTGGATGTTTCTCCCGAGTTCAACGCCAAGGGCTATCATCCGCCCTATGTGAAAAACCCTGAAGCCTGCCACGATTGCATGTTTTGCCAGATGATCTGCCCGGAGTTTTCCATCTACGTGACAATGGAAGAAGTAAATAACAAAGGAGAAACAAACAAGTGAAAACGAAGCGAAGCGGAGTTTCAGAGCAGGCTAATGTTCGCGCTAGCGAACGTTACGCCGGAACTAAAACAGTTCCCGCAGGAGTTTCAGAGCAGGCTAATGTTCGCGCTAGCGAACGTTGCGCCGGAGCTAAATTCGTTACCGCAGATCCCAAAGGGGTCGATTCCGGCCCACATTTCATGGATGGCGACCACGCCATCGCTGAAGGTGGGCTGGCGGCGGGTTGCCGGTTTTTTGCCGGTTATCCCATCACGCCATCGACCGAAGCTGCCGAGCGTTTTGCCGAACGTGCACCCGAGGTTGGGGCGCTGTTCATCCAGATGGAGGACGAGCTTGCCTCTATCGCCGCTCTGATCGGCGCAGCATGGGCCGGACAAAAATGCATGACCGTGACCTGCGGCCCCGGCTTCTCTTTGATGACGGAAAACCTTGGTCTGGCTGCCATGACCGAAACCCCGATGGTGATCGCCAACGTGCAGCGCGGCGGACCGTCCACCGGCCTGCCCACGCTGACCGCCCAGCAGGACATGATGCAGGCGCGCTATGGCGCGCATGGCGACAATGCCATCATCGCCCTGTCGCCGGACAGTCCGCAGGAATGTTTCGACCTCACCGTCGAGGCGTTCAACCTGTCGGAATACTACCGGGTGCCGGTCATCATCCTGACCGACGAAACCGTTGGCCACATGCATGAGAAGGTGGTCATACCGCCAGCGGATCAGATCAAGGTGATTCCGCGCAACAACTACAGCGGCCCCAGGGAGGACTGCCGTCCCTACAAGTTCGACAGCCAGGGCGGTCATCCGATGGTGCGTGCGGGCGATGGTTACAACTTCCATGTCACCGGGCTGACACATAACGAGCGCGGCTATCCGGTCATGACCGCAGATCAGAACAAGATTGTCGTGACCCATCTGATGGAAAAGATCAACGGCAATGCCGACGACATCATCCGCCTCGAGGAGAATCAGGTGGAAGGCGCCGATGTGGTGGTGGTGTCCTATGGCATCACTTCCCGGATCGCCGTCAAGGCCATCCAGGATGCGCGCAAGGAAGGTATCAAGGTTGGCTCGTTGCGCCTGATCACCATCTGGCCATTCTGCGAGAAACGCATCCGTGAAATATCCGCCAAGGTTAAGGCTATCGTAGTACCCGAAATCAACTATGGTCAGATGGTGCTCGAAGTAGAACGCAACGCCGGCGGCCGTTGCAAGGTAATCAGCGTCAATCACTGTGGAGGCGCGGTGCATGATCCCGAGGTGATCTTGGACGCCATCAGAAAGGCAAACCAATGAGTACTGAAATCGGAAAATTCAAGGAAGGCAGCCCCATGGCCAGCGTCCTGCGCATGGACCGGATGCCGCATATCTGGTGTCCTGGCTGCGGCATCGGCTCCGAGGTGAACTCCTTTGCCGATGCTGTCAAGCGTAGCGGCATTGATCCCAAGAAACTGGTCGTGGTGTCGGGCATCGGCTGCACCGGACGTGTAGCTGGCTATGTCAACTTCGATTCGATCCACACCACGCACGGACGTGCCATTCCTGTAGCCACCGGCATCAAGCTGGCCAATCCCGAACTGACGGTGGTGGTATTCAGCGGCGAGGGCGATCTGGCCGGTATCGGCGGCAATCACCTGATCCATGCCGCACGGCGCAACATGGATCTGGTGGTCATCTGCAACAACAATTTCACCTATGGTATGACCGGCGGTCAAGTGACGCCGACCACGCCTAGCTCGGCCATCGCCTCGACCACACCCTACGGTAACTATGAATACCCGTTCAGCCTGCCGTTCCTGATGGACGCCGCCGGCGCTACTTATATCGCGCGCTGGACGTCGATGCATTCGCGCAATGTCACCCAGTCGATCGAGGAAGCGCTGCTGCGCAAGGGTTTCTCTTTCATCGAGGTCATCTCGCCCTGCACGACGCTTTATCTGCGCCGCAACCGCCTCGGCGATGGCGTCGACATGCTTCAGCATTATCAGGACAACTCGATTCTCAAACATGGCTGCGACACTCGTGAGACGGCCATTGACTATCAGGGCAAGATCGTCATCGGCAAGTTCGTCGACAAGAACAAGCCTACGTATCTGGAAGCTTCCGACAAATGCGCTGTCAAGCTGGTAGGGGATGATTATCAGCTCTACGGCAAGACCATTCCCGAGCGGGAGGCCGAGGAAAAAGCCGAGAAGGAGAGGATCGCCGCCCGTCGTGCCGCGATGGCAGCAGCGGAAGCGCAGGAACAGACAGCATCCGCAAAACCCCGGAAAGCCTCCGCGCCCAAGGCTGCGGTGAAGAAAGCTCCAGCCAAGGTTGCAAAAAAGGCTCCGGCAAAGGCTGCGAAAACGAAGTTTCAGAGCAAGGTAATGCCTGCGAAGCAGGCGTTAGCTGGAACTAAAAAGGCCGCACCCAAGCCAACCGTCAAGACCAAGGCAGTAGCCAAGGCTGCGCCTAAAAAGACCCGTAAGCCTAAAAAGACACGTAAGTAGGAATCGAGCGCATGAGCACACAAGAAATCAGGTTTTCGGGATTCGGCGGCCAGGGCATCATTCGCTGCGCCCTGATCACGGGCAAGGCGCTGTCTCTGTACGACGACAAGTTCGCCACCATGACCCAGGCCTTCGGGCCGGAGGCGCGCGGCAGCGCTTGTGCCGCTCAGCTCGTGGTTTCCGACGAGCGTGTTCTGTATCCCTACATCACACACCACGGAATTCTCATGGCGCTGTCCCAGGAGGCTTACGACAAGTATTATGGCGAGTTGCCCAAGGGGGGGACGCTGATCGTCGAACAGGAACTGGTGAAGCTGCGCGGCGAACATCCTGATCTCAGATTGTTGCGGGTGCCGGCGACCCGCTATGCCGAAGAGCTGGGCAACCGCTTGTTCACCAATCTTGTGGCACTGGGCTTTTTCACCGCAGTCACCGACGTGGTTTCCGCCGAGGCCATGAAGAAGGCGCTGCCGGGTCTGGTTCCCGACCGTTTCCTGAAAATCAACATCAAGGCCTTCGACAAGGGCTATGAGCACGGCATTCAGATGATGAACCAGAAGACCGGAGGAGCAGCGTCATGACGAAGAAGCGCACCGGCGTTTTCGTCTGCCATTGCGGCACCAACATCGCCGCCACCGTCGATGTGGCGAAAGTCGCTCATGAGATGGCCGGTGAAGACACCGTTGCCTTCACCCAGGAATACGTCTACATGTGCTCGGAGCCGGGACAGGAATCCGTGGTTCAGGCGATCAAGGACAACAAGCTGGACAGCGTCGTTGTTACCTGCTGCTCGCCGAATTTGCATGAGAAGACATTCCGCGATAATGCGCAACGCGCCGGCATCAATAACTTCACCTGCGAAATCGCCAATATCCGCGAGCAGTGCAGCTGGGTTCACAAAGACAAAAACAAGGGAACCGAGAAGGCAATCAAGATTTCGCGCAGTGTGGTGCGGCGGGTCAATCGCAATAAGCCGATGGAGGCGATTGCGGTTCCCGTCACGCGGCGGGCAATGGTCATAGGAGGGGGCATCGCCGGTATTCAGGCAGCCCTCGACATCGCCAATGCCGGCGTGGAGGTAATCCTGGTCGAGAAGCAGGCCACCATCGGCGGCCGCATGCTCCAGCTCTCCGAGACCTTCCCCACACTGGATTGCTCGCAGTGCGTCCTGTCGCCCAAGATGGTCGAGGTGAAGCGCCACCCCAAGGTCAAACTGATGACCTACAGCGAAGTGCAGGAGGTCACGGGCTCCGTGGGCAACTTCCAGGTCAAAGTCCACAAGAAACCCACCTTTGTGGATCCGGACAAGTGCAAGATTTGCGACGACTGTACCGTAGTCTGTCCGGTAGTGGTACCGAACGAATACGAGCTTAACTTGACCTCCCGGCGAGCCATCTATATCCCTTATGCGCAGTCTATCCCGGCCAGCTACACACTCGATGAAGAAGCCTGCCTGGGCTTGAATCCCATCGTCTGCGGCAAGTGCAAGGATGTCTGCGAGGCCGATGCCATCAACTACGACATGCTGCCCGAGACTGTGACCGAGGATGTGGGCGCCATCGTGGTGGCGACCGGTTTCGATCTTTACGATCAGGAGAATATGCCTGAGCTCGGAGGCGGCAAGATCGAAGACGTCCTTGACGGCCTGCAGTTCGAGCGCCTGTGCTCGGCGTCTGGCGCGACTCAGGGTCATATACTCCGACCGTCCGATCACAAAGAACCTAAAAATGTAGTGTTTATTCAGTGCGTCGGATCGCGCGACCCAGCGAAGCATTGCGCTTACTGCTCCAAGATCTGCTGCATGTACACCGCCAAGCATGCACAGCTTTACAAGCATCACGTCCCTGATGGCCGTGCCTACGTGTTTTACATCGACATTCGTTCCGGCGGCAAGGGCTACGAAGAGTTCGTGCAGCGCACCATGGAGGACAACGATACGCTCTACCTGCGCGGACGTGTTTCCAGGCTCTACCGGCATAACGGCAAGGTTAGGGTGCTGGGCACCGACACCCTGTCCGGCCAGAACGTGGAGATCGACGCCGACATGGTAGTGCTGGCGCTCGCCATGGTGCCGTCGAAGGGAACCACAGAAATTGCCCAGGTGCTCAAGATCGGCCGTGACAAGGACGGCTTCCTGGCCGAGGCTCACCCCAAACTGAAACCGGTCGAGAGCGTCACTGCCGGTATCTATCTGGCGGGTGCCGCGCAGGCTCCCAAGGATATTCCGGAGACCGTTGCCCAAGCTGGCGCGGCCGCCGCCAAGGTGATTGCGCTGCTGTCGCAGGCAACCCTCAGCCGTTCACCGCTGATCGCCAAGGTGCGTCCTTCGCATTGCACCGGTTGCGGCATGTGCGTCGACGCCTGCCCGTTCATCGCGATCCGGCTGGAAAACGGCAAGGCAGTGGTGAATGAGGCGCTGTGCGAAGGTTGCGGCAGTTGCTCGGCCACTTGCCTGCGCGCCGCTATTGATGTCAAGAACGTCACGCAGTTGCAGATTCACGAAATGATAGAGGCGTGCCTTGCCGTATGAAAATGCGTAGGGCGGGTCACACCCGCCGTGATTGAAATGGCGGGTGTGGCCCGCCCTACGTCGGCTACAAATGGTTTGAAAGAAGGAAAATAGATGTCTGAACAATATGAACCAAAAATCGTCGCCTTTCTGTGCAAATGGTGCTCGTCGGCGGGCAGCGATCTGGCCGGTGTCTCACGTATCCAGTACCCGGCCAACGCGACGCCGATCACCGTTCCATGCACGGGCGCCATATCGCCGATGTACATTCTGTCTGCGTTTAACAAGGGGGCGGATGGCGTGCTGGTGTCGGGCTGCCATATCGGTGATTGTCACTATATCGAGGGTAACTATCTGGCGCGGCGCAAAATGCATCTGACTATGGAGCTGCTCAAATTCATCGGTGTCGAGCCGGACCGCTTCAGGATGTCCTGGGTGTCGGCTGCCGAGGGCGCCAAGTTTGCCCAGGTCGTTACCGACTTCGTCAATGATCTCCAGCCGCTCGGGCCGCAGGACAAGCTGAAGAAAGCGGTTAGCACATGATTAATATTCAGGACATCCGTGATACGGCAAGGGACATGCTCGCCAAGGGTGAAGTTCGCGCCGTTATCGGCTATCGCCGTGGCAGCCGCGGCATGCTCGCCGAGCCCGCTTTTATCACCAGCCCGGAGCAGGCGGACGAGCTGGTGTGGGATCCGACCTGTTTTCACAACCTGTCCCTGTATCTGGTCGAGGATCGCAAGTTTCTGGCGCATCTCAAAAAGAATTCCGATGCGCCGATCGCCGTCGTTGCCAAGGGATGTGACGCGCGCTCTATCGTCGTGCTGCTGCAGGAACACTATTTCAAGCGCGAGGATGTCTACATCATCGGCGTGTCCTGCGAGGGTAGCGGAGTCGTGGACGAGCGCAAGCTGGCCCCGCTTCTGAACGGTTTTCAGGCTTCCAATGCCGTTTTTGCCGGCGACGATTTCGTTTTCACCACTGCGCAAGGCGAAAAGCGCCTGCCGGCCCGCGAAGTGATGGCGGATCGCTGTCTGGAATGCCGCATACCTTTCCCCAAGGAACACAACGTGGTGTTCGGCGAGGACAAGACCGGGCGCGAACTGGCAGCGCCATTCGCCGCGCTCACCCGCTTCGAGGCGCAGGGCGCAGGCGAGCGCTGGAACTTCTGGAGCCACCATTTCGATCGCTGCATCCGTTGTTTCGCCTGCCGTTCGGTGTGCCCGATGTGTTATTGCGACGAGTGCGTGGTGGACAGCATCACCTTCCCGGTCACTCCGGCAACCACGGCAGAGGAAAAAGCCAACCGCATTCGCTGGATCGAGCGCTCGGCGACACGTTCGGAAAATATCACCTATCTCATGACGCGTGCCATGCATCTGGCGGGTCGCTGCACCGATTGCGGCGAATGCGAGCGCGCCTGCCCGGTCAATGTGCCGATCCGGCTGCTCAACAATAAAATGGAGCGGGAAGCCCGCGAAAAATTCGGCTTTGAGCCTGGGGCGAGCATCGGAGGGCCATCACTGGTCGCCTCCTTCCTCGATAGCGACCCCGGCGATTTCATCAGGTGAGGGCTCATTAATGAATAAGTTGAACATACGTTGCTGCGTATTCGGGATGGATGCAAGGTGCGAAGCGCAGCGAATGGTTGTTCCATTCGCAAGTTTTGCAACGCCGCAGACGCCAGAATACGCAGCAACCCTCCGGGCTGGGGCTGTTTTGGGCGCATCCCGGCGTTGCGAACCGCTTATTGTGAATGACACAACGGCGCGTCTCGCGCCTTGGCCTGCACCCAAAACAGCCCCAGCGTATGCCCAACTTATTCATTAATGAGCCCTGAAGCATGGAAAAAATTCTAAACAAGAAACAGATTGACGGCTGGGTTGCCGCATTGACCTCGCAATCACAAGCTGAGTGGGAGGTTCATGCGCCCATGCTGGACGAGGGCATCTGGACCTATCAACCGGTCAGCGGCGCTGTCCGGCTCGATCACCCCAACACCAACCAGTCGCCCAAGGGATTCGCTTTTCCGCAGCGCGAGATATTTTTCTCGTTCGAACAGATCAAGGGTGAGCCACCGCGCCTGACGCAGATACTGCCGAAAGAGCAGCGCCATGCCGTGTTCGGCGTCCGCCCGTGCGATGGCCGCGGAGTGCCGCGCATGGACAAGGTATTCACCGATCATGTCGAGGACCCATATTACCAGGCGCGGCGCAAGAATGTGGCCTATGTTGGTCTGGCCTGCAACAAGCCGCCCAGCCCGAACTGCTTCTGCATGTCGGTCGGCGGCTCGCCGGTTTCCACCGACGGCCTCGATGTCCAGATGACCGACCTGGGCGACCGCTACTTCGTGAAGGCGGTCACCGAAACTGGCAAGGCGCTGATGGCGGCAGGCGGTAGCCTGTTTGCCGAGCCGTCTGCGGCCGACCGTAAGCAACTGAAGCAGGTGCATGCCGATGCGCTGGCCTATCCGCAGCGCAAGATTAACGACCCGGATGGCGCGCCGGCCAAACTGAAGGCGAGCTTCAATTCGCCGCTGTGGGAAGAAATGGCGCGCGCCTGCATCGGTTGCGGCATCTGCACGTTCCTGTGCCCGACCTGCCATTGTTTCGATATCAACGACGAGGTGCAAAACAAGGCGCCGCTGAAGGGTCAGCGGGTGCGCACCTGGGACAACTGCCAGTTCCCGGACTTCACCATGCACTCGTCCGGCCATAACCCGCGCGAAAACACCGGCGCCCGGCTGCGCCAGCGGGTAAACCACAAATTTCAGTATTTCCACGAAAATTTCGGGATGCATCAATGCACCGGTTGCGGTCGCTGCATCAGCGGATGCCCGGTGGGGATC
>JANLID010000064.1 GCA_024654105.1 Gallionella sp.
CCGGCATCGCAATCTCACCATCATCGCGGCGCCGGTGGTCTGCTGCGGCACTCGCTGGAAGTGGGTCTGTGGTCATTGCAGCAAACGGAACGCATGCTGATCAGAGGCGTGACCACGCCAAAATCGCGGCGCGCTATTGAGCCGCGCTGGAGACTCGCTGTTTTTTTCGCCGGAATATGCCACGACCTTGGCAAAGCAGTGACAGATCTTGCGGTGACGGACCGCGAGAGCAAGGAAAAGTGGCGGCCATACAACCAAAGCCTGTACGAATGGGCGCAGTCACTCGACATCAGCAATTATTTTCTGCATTGGCAGGAAGGCCGCGCAAAACATCACACGAGCGTATCCAGCACGGTGATCAACAACATTATCGGAAAAGCATCGTTTGACTGGATTAGCGCAGAAAGCACGGAAGTGCTCATCTGGCTCACCGAGTCTGTCAACTGCAATCCCGGGCAAACAAACCAGATTTATGATCTGGTCGTAAAGGCAGATCAATTAAGCGTGGAACGCGACCTGAAAACGATGGGCGTGGCAATGGCAGGCTACGAGATCGGTGTGCCGATCGAGCGGTATCTGACCGACATCATGCGCCGTCTGGTGCGAGAGGGAATCTGGCGGATTAACGAACCGGGAGCGAGGATATGGAACATCGGCGGACACATCTACCTCGTGTGGCCTGCTGCGGGCGAGGAAATCGCAAAAAGGGCAAGCGGCGAGGATATTCCCGGACTGCCCAAAACGCCGGACGGCATCCTGGACATGATGGTGGAAAGGGAAATCGCCTACCTGCGCGAAGAAGAAGGCGACCGGTATTACTATATTGCGCCGTCAGTCCTGACAGAAAAAATCCCTGACCTGAAATTGAAAGCCATCAGGCTGCGCGATCAGGCATTGATCAGCTCGACAATCATACCGCCAGTTGAAGGCATGATTGCAGAGGGCAGGGAACAGATGACAGAAGACAGAGGCGAGGGCGCGGTGAAGCCTCACAACGTGATGTCCTCTTCCCTCCGCTCACTGTCCTCCGAAGAACTGACCGGCGGCATGGGCGAGATTCTGAAAGTCCTGATAGACGAGTTTCGCACAGGGAAAAAATCATTACGCGACCTTGCCGCGATGGATGCGGGCGGATGTCTGCACCTTAAATGGCCGGATGCGTTTGCCGGATACGGGTTTGCACCAAAACAGATATTGGATGGTCTGACCGAACATGGTTGGATGGAACCCCATTCCGAAATGGTCAAGGTGGGGGAAGCGGAGTTTGCCAATGGCACTGCCAAGGCAATCAAGCTGGTCAGACCGGTTAGTGATTTGTTCCCGAATTCGCCCGGCGGCAATGAACACCAGATAAAAACGCCGCCGGAAGTCATTATTGAAACATCGCAGCAACAGTTGTTTCCCTCCAGGACAGAACCCAGGAAAACCCGACAGAAACGGGTGTCAAACGAGCGAAGCGGCGAGCTTGGCCTCAAGCTCGAAACTTCGCCGCGCTCGTTTTCATCAAGGCTGTTTGACGCGCTGTTCGCCGAAGCAAAAAGCAAGAAAATCAAGCCGGATGCAGATGGCTATTGCGCCATGCCGAAGCGCGATGTGGCCGGGTTGACACAAAAATTGTCTGGACTCGCATGTGCATCAAAAGTACTCGGCAAGCTCCAGGTGGACAAAGCAATAATTTCCGGCCAGACAACAGTGCGATTTTGCCAGCAAAAACAAAGCAAGCAATGACGACATTTTCTGTTGTCTTTCGGCCGACTTTATTTATGGCAACCTGATATTTTTGGAAGGATGAACGGATTAAGTGTTGTTGTTGGGACCTGGCCGTGCGGTCACTGGTTCGCCGTGTCCCGAGACGTTGACTGGCTTGCCGTCGAGGGTGGCTCGATAGAAAGTGTTCAGCAGAAAGTAAAGGATATTGTGCCTCGCCTGGCAATGCTGCAAGGCATCGCGGAACCGATCGAGATTGAATGGTCCGAAGCCGGTTTGCCTGATCTCCAGGAGGTGGAAGAGTGTTAACCAGAGCATTGCTTTTCGCTGTTTGCCTGTTGGCTTGTACCGCGCCCGCCAGGGCTGAGGATTTGGGCGTGATCGGCAAGGTATATCAGATCATGGAACGCGATCTCATCGAGGCAATGAAGGACAGGCTGCGCCAAATGGAAAAGACCGGCGAGCTTGCCAAAAAACAGACCGAATACAAAAACCGCGTCATTTCCGGCATCGAGCATCCCAGGCCGATCCCTGGAATCAAAACGACAGAGGTGGCCAGCACGCACTACTACGACCCCTCGGTGATTGTTGACCGAGATATTGTCACTGCGGAGGGCAGGCTCATGTATCCGCGCGGCACAAAAGTGAACCCGCTCGACTACATCGGGTGGAATACATACCTGCTGTTCGTGGACGGGCGGGACCAGAAACAGCTGGATTCGAGCAAAAGAATCATGGCCACATCCGACAAACCGGTAAAACTGGTTCTGGTGGCCGGTGAGCCGCTAAACCTGATGAGGAAGTGGAAAAAGCAGGTGTATTACGACCAGGGCGGGACATTGACGAGGCGTTTTGCCATTACCCGGGTGCCGGCCATCGTGAGACAGGAAGGGAAGATGCTGCGTGTCGATGAACTCAGTTTTTAGGGCATTGCTGCTTGCATCCTGCCTTCTGTCTGTCCAGCCAGCCAGGGCATCGCTTGAGTGCCAGGGAACATTCCCGAACCTGATCACGGATATTTGCTGGAGTTGCGCTTTCCCGATCAGGCTGGGCGGCGGCGCGCTGACGCTGCCGGTTTCGCTGGGGCAGGAGGACACCCCCAACCCGGGCGGCCTGCCAGTTTGCACGTGCGGATTGAACGCGGGTGTCAAGGTCAGCTTCTGGGAACCGGCAAGACATGTGGATGTGGTGCGCAAACCATTTTGCATGTCCACGCTGGGCGGGATAGACATGAACCCGGGATTCGATGCGCCGCACGCCACGCAAACCAGAAAGGACAACTCCGATACCAGCTCGTTCTACCAGGTGCATTGGTACGTCAATCCCGTATTCACGTTGCTCGAGGCGGTTGTCGATAGTGCGTGCCTGGAACAGCAGGTATTCGACGTGGCCTATCTCACCGAACTCGACCCGCTCTGGAACGACGATGAAATGACCAGCATCCTGAACCCGGATTCATTCCTTTTTGGGAATCTCGTCTCCGGACTCGCCTGTGGTGCGGATTGTGTCGCATCGACGGCGGGGTTTGGCAGCAACGCGCTGTTCTGGTGTGCCGGTTGTCAGGGGAGGATGTATCCGCTCAACGGACATGTGGCATCGCATGTGGGCGGTGTGCAGGCATCCAGTCTGCTGGTGTTGCGCATCATCGCCAAGATGCACCGCGAGGGACTGATGTGGGCGGCATCGGGCGATAGCGGCCTGTGCGGATACTACCCGCAACTGCTCATGGACAAGACCAACTACAAATACCAGATGCTTTTCCCGGTAGCGCAAAACAAGATTGACGGGAAATGCTGCCAGCCGCTGGGTCGGACGACCGCGATCTGGGGGTCTGGCAAGGAAATTCCGGCGATGGGTGAGGATTTCACTTATATGGTTTTCCGGAAACGCAATTGCTGCCAGGGAGCATTCTGATGACGTCAGAAAACAGAGGACAGAGGACAGAGGACAGAGGTATTGTTACCGCTGCGCGGCACCTTTCAATAAAAGCGCGGCGAAGCCGCTCATCATTCTGTCTTCTGTCCTCTGTCTTCTGCCTTCTGATGCAGCAGGCCAGCGCAGAGACCGACCTCGAAAGGTCGAATCGCATTCTCGAGGAAGTCAGCGAAAAGGTCGTGAACCAGTATCGGGCTGGCGCGCCCAACGTGGCATTGATGCCCAGGCCGCAGGCAGCGACACCAGACCCCGGCAGCCTGGCAAGGCAATTCCGGCAATCGCCAATCCATACAAGGCCGGTTGTCCCGGAGCTGATGATTTTCGTGTCGTTCTCCATGCCGCGCGAAAGCCTGCTGCGCATCGTCGAGCAGTCGGAAAAAACCGGCGCGCGCCTTGTTTTCCGGGGGATCAAGGGCGACAAGATGACCCAGATGGGGAAAGAGGTCGCCAGCCTCCTGGGAGATCATCGCGTGGAAGCGCTGATCCACCCGCCGGCATTCACGCAGTTCAAGGTCAACCAGGTACCGGCATTGGTGATTGCGCAGTCAGACGCGGGTGACGTGCTGGATAACGGATGCGCGCAGACGGATCGCTACGTGAAGGTCACGGGCGACGTAAGCCAGGATTACGCGCTTGAACACATCGAACGCACATCGCCGCAATGGGCTGCGACCGCGCGCTTGTTTGGCGACAAGATCAAAGGGGATCAGCAATGAGAACGAGGTGCAGAAAGTTTGCCATGGTCTTGTATCCCATGCTCCTGTGCCTGGGCGGCGCAATCCAGGTGCTGTCACACGCCGCCACACCGGCAGAGCAGGCGTTCATCGACGGTCAGGCAGTCGCGCAAAGCGCCACATCCAGTGTTTCGACAAACATCACCAACGGCACGATAGCGACTACGGTCAACAGCTTTAATCCGAGCTACTACAATTACAGTGCCACTGCGCCGGAAACGCAGTATTTCCAGGGCGGGAATGGCGACACCTATACGCTGGGCACCAGCAAGATCACAAGCTGCGCAAACGATCCGGCAAACCCGGACAAGTTCTTGCAGCAAGACTGCGACGCTATCAATTACATGGTGCAAAACCCGGCAACACGACCGCAGTTCACCATCAATCCCGACGATCCGATGATCCTCAATACGAAGCAGATCGAGGCGAACGCCGGCACGCTTGCAGCGCAATCGCTTGGCTTTGCCGATCCGTCGGCAATGGGCTCCTTCACCGCGTGTCAGACCACCACCACCAGCACCTCGCCGACCTACACCACCGAGGTGTGCAACGAGTACCTGTCGTCAATGACAAACATGTGCATCGTGGGCCGCGATGTTGTGGTGGATGCGCAGAGT
>JANLID010000311.1 GCA_024654105.1 Gallionella sp.
CGGCGCATCCAGTTGCATGCACTGGCACTGAAGCATCGCGGAGTGTTGTTGGTGCTGTTGAGCAAGAACAATTTTGCGGACGTGGAACAGGCTTTTTCGACGCTGCCTGACATGCCGCTCAAGTTGGGCGATTTCGCTGCGGTGCGGGTGAACTGGCGCGAAAAAGATGAAAATCTATTGGACATCGCGCAGGAACTCAATCTTGGATCGGACAGCTTCGTATTCGTGGATGATCAGAGCTTTGAACGCGAACGGATGCGTTTCCGCCTGCCTGAAGTGCGCGTCCTGGAGGCAAGCGAGGATCCGCTGCAAACATTGCAAGGATTGACGCAATGTCGCGCATTTGACGCGTACCGCACCAGCGACGAAGACAAGCGCAGAAGCAGCGATTATGCGGCGCTGGCGGCTCGGCGCAAGCTCGAGTCGAACAGCCAGGATCCGCAGGCCTTTCTGTTTACTCTTCAACTGCAGGCGCGGATTGCTGACGTCGAGGATGCGACCATACCGCGCACAGTACAGATGCTCGGCAAAACCAATCAGTTCAACGTCACCACGCGTCGGCATACCGAGGCCGACGTGCGGCGCATGCGGGCCATCCGCGACAATATCCTCCTGCTGCTTTCGCTGAGCGATCGATTTGGTGACCAGGGCATCGTCGGCTTGGTGATCGCGCTGGGCGATTCCGCATCGAGAAAACTGACGCTCGACAGTTTCCTGCTGAGTTGCCGCGCCATTGGGCGCGGTGCCGAGGAGTCACTGTGGTCAAGTCTGCTGGCACGCGCATCGGCTATGGGCTATACCGAGCTGCACGCAGAATATTTGCGTACATCAAAGAACCAGCAGGTTGAAAATTTGTTCGAGCGCCTTGGGATGGCAAGGCGGGAGGGCAGCACCGAGGAGCATCGCCAGTACACACTCGAATTGCCGTCGCACCACCCCCAACCGGCATGGATAGATTCGATAGCTGAGGGGATCGGTGCGAGTGGTGCGTAGCGAAGAACAATTATTCCGGGTGTTCGCCGATGTCCTGAAGGTGGAGATCGCAAGCGTTACGGAAGCCTCGTCTCCCGAGACCACTCCAAATTGGGATTCGCTTGCCACGGTTAACCTGGTTGCGGAGCTGGAACAAGCCTTTGGAGTGCAGTTCGATATACTCGAAATTGTGGAGTTTCATAGTGTCGGGATCGTTAAAAGCATTCTGATGGAAAAAGGCGTGGTGTTTTGAGCATTTCCCCCGGCTGACGTGGCCAAAAGGAAAGTGACCATGAGCCCTTGCTCGATCATTGAGAATACAGGCGGGGGCTTCGCGAGAAGGGCAGCTAGAGGCTCAAGAACCTGACTAACGACGACGGCATCACAAGGTTCATCAATACGAAATCAAAACCCGTTTTATCACCTCGTATGAACTCAATGCCGGCGAAGTGCTTTCGTCAGCAGTTAATTGCCTCTGGGGCGGAGAACACTCCTGCCGCGCGATAACCGGCTCGATCCAGGTTAACGAAGCCGCAGCATGACAGGACGTTGTGACACGCGGACAGTGTTTTGGCCTTGCATCGCGGTCTCGACGTTGCCGTCAAGATCTTCAATTTCCCGCAACTGCGCCCCTGGCGGTAACGGCCACGACGTCCGTGTCTCGTCTTCAGTCCAGACGATCCATGCACTTTGCCCCTTCGAATCGGTCAGCGCGCAGCGCCAGACCCCGGCAAGCTTCCTGCAACCACTGACAACCGACCCCACCAGCCATTCCAGCGTCCTGGCATAGGCATTCACGGCATACTGCTTGACCGTCTT
>JANLID010000317.1 GCA_024654105.1 Gallionella sp.
CGCCCGCCGGCTTACCTCCCCGCTTGGAGGTAAGCCGGCGGGCGGGGAGGCCGGGAAAGCATCCAGCACATGCTTAAGATATTCTGAAAGAATATCGACGCGAAATTGTTTGATGTCGTCTCCGGCTTCGAGACTCTGAAAGGGTCTTAACGGCAACCGAAAGGATAGCGATGAAAATCAATTCAAATGATTTCCGTGTTCGGGAAGCCGAGAACGTCAAACTCGAAAAGTGGCCGACGCTGGTGGAGCCTGTTTACCAGTCGAAGAAAAAATACCACCAATTTCTAAAAGCACAGGTGGATAAGTTGAGCGCGCTGCAACGCCTTCATTACGCATCCAACCGCTATGCAGTGCTGCTTATTTTTCAGGCGATGGATGCCGCCGGGAAGGACGGTGCCATCAGGCACGTGATGTCCGGCGTCAATCCGCAAGGCTGCCAGGTATTCAGCTTCAAACATCCGAGCGCCGCGGAACTGGATCACGATTTTTTATGGCGCACCACCCAGTCTCTGCCGGAACGCGGCCGGATCGGCATCTTCAACCGCTCTTATTACGAAGAAGTGCTGATCGTTCGCGTGCATCCGGAGATACTGCAAGCCCAAAGTATTCCTGATGGTCTGCTGAATGAGAAGACGATCTGGCAGGAGCGCTATCGTTCTATCGTGGACATGGAGAACCATCTCCACCGCAACGGCACGCGGATCATCAAGTTTTTCCTGCACCTTTCAGGGGAAGAACAGCGCAAGCGCTTTCTGGATCGCATCGACAAGCCAGACAAGAATTGGAAATTCAGCCTTGCGGATATCGAGGAGCGGAAATTTTGGAAACAGTATATGCAGGCCTATGAGGCGTGCCTGAGCGCAACGAGTACAAAAAATGCGCCCTGGTATGTGGTACCCGCCGACAACAAGAAGAACGCTCGGCTGATTATTTCTCAAATCATTCTGGATACGTTCGAGTCGCTCAAAATGAGCTACCCAGAAACCGGCACAAAGCGCCAACAGGAGTTGCAGTCGATCCGCCGCCGGCTGATGAAGGAAGACCAGAATGGCAAATGATATCGATACGAAACATCCTATTGGCATGACTGATGGGATCCGATGCGACAAGTCAAGAATTGCATTTTCATAAACCGGGGCATATCGCCCTGCCCCGAATGCAACAGCACGCACTTTCATCGGCAGAATCTTGAATAATTCCAATCGCGATTTCCAGGTCACAGTCCCGACGGGGAGATCAAGACTACCTGCCGTGTTCTTGAGGCGGGTAAATCCCCGGAGCGCATATCACGCCATGTCGCGGATCACGGGTAAAAAGAGATGCGTCCACTAGGTACTGTGCTACGGCGCTGGCGCATGCGCAGGATTCTTAAGCGTCATCCGATACCTCACCGCATCTGGCAAAGTGTGACCCGGCGCGTGCCGGTGTTGAAAGGGCTGGATGCGGTGCAAATGGCGCACCTGCGCGAACTGACGACGTGGTTCCTGCATAGCAAGTCGATTAACGGGGTGCAAGGCCTGGACGTGACTTTGCCGATGCGTGTGGCGGTGGCTGCCCAGGCATGTTTGCTGATTTTGAATCTGGATATTGATTGCTTTGACAATTGGGCCGAAGTCATCCTCTATCCCGGCGCGTTCCGGGTTAATCACGAGCAGGTGGATGCCATTGGCCTGGTACATAACGAAGCAAGCGATCTGACCGGCGAGTCATGGTTGCGCGGTCCGGTGATTTTGTCCTGGGATGACGTGGGGCGGGACACCTATCATTCCCAGGCCGGACACAATATTGTGTTGCACGAGTTCGCACACAAGCTGGATGGCCTCAACGGGGTAGCGAATGGCATGCCGCCATTGCGTCGCGGCATGAGCCGGGAAAGGTGGACAGAGGCCTTGAGTGGGGCCTACGATACACTGTGCCGGCAAGTGGCGGCAGGAGAATCCGCCTTTATCAATTCTTATGCGGCCACCAGCCCGGCAGAATTCTTTGCGGTGGTGAGCGAGTATTTTTTTACTGCGCCGGATATCTTGAAAAATTGCTGCCCCGGTGTCCATCGGCAGTTGACATTGTTTTACCGGCAGGAAGCAGCGCGTTGATCCATGCTGATCGATCCTTTTTCGAATCTCGACCTGGGTCAAAAGTGAGAGTACCGTAGTTTCTTTGCAGGGGAATTAGTCAGATGGAATTCAAGGACTACTACAAGATCATGGGGGTCGCGCGCGACGCGACCCAGGATGAGATCAAGCGCACCTACCGCAAGCTGGCCCGCAAGTATCATCCCGATGTCAGCAAGGAGCCGAACGCCGAGGCACGATTCAAGGAACTGGGCGAGGCCTATGAGGTACTGAAGGATGCTGAGAAGCGCGCGGCCTACGATCAGCTTGGGGCCAACTATGAAGGCGGGCAGGAGTTTCGCCCGCCGCCGGACTGGAACACGGGTTTCGAATTCGGCGGCGGCGGTTCCAGCGGCGGCGATGCGGCGGACTACAGCGATTTCTTCGCTTCCCTGTTCGGACGGGATTTCCGCGCGGGCGGAGCCGGACGCGCCTCCCCCCATGCAAAAGGCGAGGACCACCACGCCAGGGTGCTCATAGACCTGGAAGACACTTACCGGGGCGCAACCCGCACCATCACGCTGCGGGTTCCCGCTGTGGACGCGCAGGGTCATGTCATCACCCGGGAGCGCGCTCTCAACGTAACGATTCCCAGGGGTATCCGCGAAGGCCAGCACATCCGCCTCAGCGGACAGGGCAGTGCCGGTATGGGAAAAGGCCAGCCGGGAGATCTGTATCTCCAGATCGAATTCCGGGCACACCCGCTTTACCGTGCCGATGGCCGCGATCTTTATCTCGACTTGCCGGTGGCGCCGTGGGAGGCGGCATTGGGCGCAACCGTGAAGGTGCCGACGCTCGGCGGCATCGTGGAACTCAAAATTCCGGAGGGCTCCGCGTCCGGTCGCAAACTGCGGCTGAAGGGACGCGGCATACCGGGCAATCCGCCCGGCGATTGCTATGTGATCTTGGCGATCGCGCTGCCGCCAGCCGATAGCGAAGCAGCCAAAGCGTTCTACCGGAAAATGGCGCAGGAATTGAACTTCAATCCACGCACCAAGATGGGAGTGTGAGAGATGAATACTGAAAATAGCCTGCCGCAATTTGCAATATGCATACTGGAAGAACAAACCCAGCTGACGCTGGCCGATCTATGCCGCGCCTGCGCCGTCCATGAAGCACAGATCATCGAACTGGTGGATGTCGGCGTACTGGAGCCGCTGGGCCGTGAACCGGCTCGTTGGCGTTTCGGCGGCGCCAGCCTGCACCGCGCACGCACGGCCTTGCGCCTGCAACGCGATCTTGACATTGATCTCGCCGGGGCGGCGCTGGCGCTGGAATTGCTGGATGAGATTGAAACATTAAGGGCGCGACTTAGAGCGATGGGCGTCAAGTACTGACCTGTGAATCGCGCTGAATCAGAACTGTACCACTGGCCGCCATCGATGAAGGCGTGCCGGCTATGCCGACCGGCTTCTATCCGCGATGCGTAAGCAGTTTGGCGGACATGATGAAAAGAAAAAGGGACGCTGAGATGCGTAATACCCATAACCGCACGACGTCTTCCGATGCGCTGGTGATCTTCGGCGTGACCGGCGACCTCGCCCACAAGATGATCTTTCCGGCACTTTATGCGATGGCCAAGAGCGGTGTTCTCGATGTGCCGGTGGTGGGTGTCGCATCATCGAAATGGAGTCTGGCGCAACTGCGCAAACGGGTGAAGGACAGCATCAGGCAAGCAGGCAGGATCGATGGCCCCGCTGCCCTCGACCACCTTCTTTCCCTGCTCCGCTATGTGGACGGTGATTACAACGACCCAGATACCTTCAAAGCGCTCAAGCAGGCGCTGGGCGATGCCCGGCGCCCGGCGCATTACCTCGCCATCCCGCCCGCGCTGTTTGCGACAGTTATCAAAGGACTGGCTGCTGCAGGCCTCGCCGATCAGGCGCGCGTCATCGTCGAAAAACCGTTCGGACGCGACCTGGCATCTGCGCGGGAGCTGAACGGAATCGCGCTGTCGGTATTTCCGGAAGAGGCTATCTTCCGCATCGACCACTATCTCGGGAAGGAGGCGATCATGAATATCCTCTATTTCCGCTTCGCCAATTCCTTCCTCGAACCGATCTGGAATCGCAACAGCGTGGCCAGCGTGCAGATCACACTCGCCGAGGATTTCGGCGTGAAGGGTCGCGGCTCCTTTTACGAAAGCGCCGGTTGCCTGCGTGACGTCATACAGAATCACCTGTTCCAGATCGTCGCGCTGCTCGCGATGGAGCCGCCGGCCTTTCAGGGATATGCCGCCGTGCACAGCGAGAAAGCCAAGGTATTCCAGGCCATGCGCCCCCTGCAACCGGACGACGTGGTGCGCGGCCAGTACGCCGGCTACCGGAAGGAGCCGGGCGTGGCAAAAAAATCCGATGTCGAGACCTTCTGTGCGTTGAAGCTGTTCATCGATTCGTGGCGCTGGGAGGGGGTGCCGTGGTATCTGCGTTCCGGCAAATGTATGGCGGCCACAGCGGCCGAAGTGCTGGTGGAATTAAAGCCGCCACCGCAAAGGTTGTTCGACGATTCTGCACCAGTGGACGGACATGCCAATTATCTGCGCTTCCGGCTCTCTCCCAACTCAGCCGTCGCCCTCGCCGCACGCGTCAAGCGCGCAGGCAAGGAATTCGTCGGCGACCAGCGCGAGCTCTACCTGCTGGATGAACAGTTAAAAAAGGAAACACCCTATGAGCGGCTGTTGGGTGATGCCATGGCCGGCGATGGCGCGCTGTTCACCCGTGAGGACGCAGTTGAGGCTGCATGGGCAGTGGTTGATCCTGTTCTTGACATACCCCGCACTGTTTACCGCTACAAGCCCGGCAGCTGGGGGCCGAAACAAGCTGACGCGCTCATTGCATCAGATGGAAACTGGCACAACCCCAAATTGGTGAAGGAGAAAAAATGAAAGCCACACAACAATTGCACAACCTCGGCCAGAGTCTCTGGCTGGACAACATCACGCGAGGACTGCTGACCAGCGGTACGCTTGCCCGCTATATCAGCGAGCTGTCGGTAACCGGACTCACCTCCAATCCTACCATCTTCGAACATGCGATCAAAAATAGTGACTTTTACGATGTCGCGATTCGCACAAAAGCTCATGCCGGAAAATCGGGCGAGACGCTGTTCTTCGAGCTTGCGCTGGAAGATTTGATGCAGGCCGCCGATCTTTTTCGGCCTATCTACGACGCCACCGGCGGAATCGACGGCTGGGTGTCGCTGGAGGTGTCACCCTTGCTCGCCGACGACACCGCCGCAACGATCAAGGCTGCTGCGCAACTTCATGCGCGCGCGCAACGCCCGAATCTTTTCATCAAGATTCCGGGCACCCGTGCAGGCATTCCGGCGATCGAGGAATCGATCTTCGCGGGCGTGCCGGTGAACGTCACGTTGCTGTTCTCACGCGAGCACTACGTTGCTGCAGCCGAAGCATATATGCGCGGCATCGAGCGGCGCATCGCCGCCGGACTCGATCCAAGGGTCGCTTCCGTGGCTTCGATTTTCGTCAGCCGCTGGGACGTGGCCGTCAAGGACAAGGCCCAGGGGGAGTTCCGCAACAACCGTCTTGGCATCGCCATCGCCATGCGCACCTACAAAGCCTACCGCGATTTGCTGGCATCAAAGCGTTGGCAGAAACTGGCCGCTTCCGGGGCGCAGCCGCAACGCCTGCTGTGGGCCAGCACCGGCACCAAGGATCCTGCAGCTTCGGACACCCTTTACGTCGAAGCGCTCGCGGCGCCGGATACGGTCAACACCATCCCCGAAAAGACACTGCTCGCCTTCGCCGCGCACGGCAAAATAAAGAACGTATTGCCGTTTGATGAGGTTCATGCCGAAATGGTGGAAGCTATCATCGAGGAATTCACCCACGAGGGCATCAACGACGAGGCGCTTGCCGCCAAACTCCAGCGCGAAGGCGCGCAATCATTCGCAAAATCCTGGCAAGACTTGTTGGCCCGCATCGCGACAAAAAGCGACGCGCTTACGCAGAATCATCCAGGCGGAGAATAGCCATGATAGTCGCAACGCAACTCGACCAGTTGCGTATCAATACCCTGCGCTCATTTCCATCGATGCCATGCAGCGGGAATAGTCCGGGCATCCCGGTACGTCATGGATGCGGTAACGAACAGACCTGCCCATCCGGAGCGGGCATGCTTGTTTATGTGTACACGGCTAAAGACGTGCCTGTGCATGTTGCTACGCGAGAAATATTCGCGCCATTTTTTAAGGAGGATACCCGCCAGCCGCTGACCGCAGAAATGACGGGGCATCCATATGATCGAATTCGAATAATGATTGAAACATCACAATTGAAAGGAGCATCAAAAATGAAGAACTCAATTCCGCCATACAACCCCATGGATACATTGGCCGAAGCTTATGAATCATTGCTGGAAAATTCGTTGCAGAAAGCGCATCAAAGCGGTGCCTTCGTTCACCACATGATTGATGAGGTTCAAGAGGATATCGCGGCTTTGAATAAAGTTGGTGATGATGAAGTCGCCAAATTAAGAAGGTATTTAAAACGGGATCTTATCGATGCTGCGGCATATCGGGACAGAACCGGAAAGGAATTGAAGGATTGGCTGGGTTTTGACGTGGCATTGATAAAGCGCGAATTATGGGAGCGTTTTTCCGAAGCCGCAGACCAAACCACGATAGAGTTGAATCAATTAAAGCAACAGGCTGAAAACGCCGGATATCACAGCGGCGAACTCGTTGGCCTGGGGACGCTGGTATGCGATCAGTGTGGCGAAAAATTACATTTTCATAAACCAGGTCATATTCCCTCTTGCCCCAAGTGCAACAGTACGCACTTTCATCGGTAAAATTTTGAATAATTCCGATAACAATTCCCAAGCCGCATTCCCGACAAGGCGATCAAGATAACTTGTCATGTTGAGTTGGGTAAAAGGGAACAAAACCATGACAGTTGCAGCGCAACTCGACCAACAGTGCATCAACACCATTCGCTTCCTGTCGGTAGACATGGTGCAAAAGGCCAACAGCGGGCATCCGGGTCTGCCGCTCGGCGCCGCGCCGAGGAAAAGATGAACGTTTTCAATATGTGTGCCAGCGAACAGATCAACCGAGCTTAAAAGCTTAAGTTCGTCCAGCATGACGCTCAAACTTCAAATCTCATGAGCGCTCCATGTATAACTTAACTTAGGAGAACTACCATGAAGAAATTTCTGCTATTGATAGCTGGTGGATTGCTTGCGGCCAGCTTAGCCGCTCCTGTTTTGGCAGCGGATCACTATAAGGGAAAACACGAAATGTACGGTGATGTCACAAACATCGACCACGAAAAAGGCAACCTGACAGTGACTAACAGTGAAGTCACAATGACACTGAATTTCCCGCCTGCCTCCATCGAAAAACTGAAATCTGGCGATAAGATCAAGGTTAAAGTGGAGTTTATGAGAGGGACTGGTGTCAGATTCGAATAAAGTTAAGCCATCTCACATCTGATTTTCAAACAGCATTCAAGGCCAATCGTATGGGCAGCAGGTGTAATAAATATCTGTAGCGCTGCGATTGGCCTTTGAGCTGTATGGTAAAGCTGCGTAGACAAAATCAAAACGCCAAAGAAGCTAGCGGTCTATCAACTGAAACTAGCGGTTACATAAGAACCAGCCTCATAGTTGGCCTATTTTTGGATGCGCCGTTAAGATTTAGACAATCTCTACCGATGCACAAAGCCACACAACAACTGCACGACCTCGATCAAAGCCTCTGGCAAAAGAGAGCAAAACCATGACAGTTGCAACGCAACTCGACCAGCAGTGCATCAATACCCTGCGTTTCCTGTCGGTGGACATGATACAGAAGGCCAACAGCGGACATCCGGGACTGCCGCTCGGCGCCGCGACTATGGCCTGCGTGCTGTGGACACGCTGGCTCAAGTACAACCCGCGCAATCCGCACTGGTTCAATCGCGACCGCTTCGTGCTCTCGGCCGGACATGGTTCGGCGCTGCTCTACAGTCTGTTGCACCTGACCGGTTATGACCTTGCGCTGGACGATATCAAGCAGTTCCGTCAATGGGGCAGCAAGACGCCCGGGCATCCCGAGCGCGGACACACGCCTGGCGTGGAAACCACCACCGGGCCACTGGGGCAAGGCTTCGGCAACGCGGTCGGCATGGCGATCGCGGAAGCGCAACTCGCGGCACGCTACAATCGGCCCGGTCACGCGCTCATCGATCACCATACGTTTGCCCTCGTCAGCGACGGCGACCTGATGGAGGGCGTGGCCTCCGAAGCGGCGTCGCAGGCCGGCCATCTCAAGCTCGGCAAGCTCACTTGCCTCTACGACGACAACTACGTCACTCTGGCCGCCGGTACTGACATCACCTTTTCCGAGAATCGCGCGCTGCGCTTCGAGGCTTATGGCTGGCACACCATAGCGGTGGCGGACGGCAATGACTTGGCCGCGATCGATACCGCGCTGGCCGCTGCGCGCGCGGAAACCGCCCGGCCGTCGCTGATCCTGGTGCGTACCCATATCGGCTACGGCTCACCCGAGCAGGACAGTTTCAAGGCGCACGGCTCCCCGCTCGGCGTGGACGACGTGCGCAAAACCAAGCAGACACTGGGCTGGCCGACCGAGCCGGAGTTCCTGATACCGGACGAGGCGCTGGCGCATTTCCGCGCGGCGGTGGAACGCGGCGCGCAGGATGAGGCGGCGTGGAATGAGCGCATGAGTGCCTACGCCAGGGCGTTCCCGGACATGGCAGAGGAGCTTAGGTACCGCTTGCGCGATGAACTGCCGCCGGGCTGGGATGCGAACATCCCGGTATTTCAAGCCGATGCCAAGGGTCTCGCCACACGCGATGCATCCGGCAAGGTGATGAACGCCATCGCGCCCAGACTGCCGGCGCTGACCGGCGGCTCGGCCGACCTCGACCCGTCGACGAAAACGGCCTTGAAAGGCTTGGGCGACTTCAATCCGCCGCCGGCGAAAAACGCGGACGAGCAAGGCTCCGATAGCGGCGGCTGGAGCTATGCCGGACGCAACCTGCACTTCGGCGTGCGCGAGCATGCGATGGGCGCCATCGTCAATGGTCTCGCCGCGCACGGCGGTTTTATTCCGTATGGCTCGACCTTTCTGATCTTCTCCGACTACATGCGCCCGGCTATCCGGCTGGCGGCACTGATGGGACTGCACGTCGTGCACGTGTTCACGCACGACAGCATCGCCGTCGGCGAAGACGGGCCCACGCATCAGCCGGTGGAGCAACTGGCGAGCCTGCGCGCGATCCCGAACCTCATTGTGATCCGCCCCGGCGACGCCAACGAAACCGCCGTCGCCTGGCGCGTTGCGCTGGAAACGCGCGACCGTCCGGTGATGCTGGTGTTGACCCGGCAGGAGCTGCCCACGCTCGATCGCAGCCGTTACGCCGCGGCGGATGGATTGCGCCGAGGCGCTTACGTGTTGAGCGATGCGACTGACGGCAAGCCCGAGCTGATCCTGATCGCCAGCGGTTCCGAAGTCGGTCTGATCGTGGCGGCGGCGGAACGTTTGCAACAGCAAGGCATCGCCGTGCGCTGCGTTTCGATGCCGAGCTGGGAGCTGTTCGAGGCCTTGCCGCAAGCCGAACGCGATGCGGTGCTGCCGCCCTCGGTCGGCGCGCGGCTCGCGGTCGAACTGGGTGTGGCGCAAGGCTGGGATCGTTACACCGGTGCGCGCGGCGACATGCTGGGCGTGCAACGCTTCGGAGCATCAGCGCCAGCCGCAGTCGTGCTGCGCGAATACGGCTTCACCGTCGACAACGTCTGCGCGCGCGCAAAAGCACTGCTGGTTTTGCAACAGAAGCAGAGCCAGGATTGAATGTAAAACCGTAGTCTTTACTGACCGCCAACGACACAGATATGCTCGTCATGAAGCTTCAGTGAAGGATCGCTTTTCGGTGTCTAAACGGACGGTGGTGACTTGTCTGGGAATGTCATTTATGAAAGTCCGCTCATTTGATTTTTAAGGCCCTATTTCTAGACTCTAATTTTTTCTTCATTCGACTCACCCCAGTCTTGGGGCACAAAGCTGATATGGGACATTCATCGCAGTGGGGTGCAGATGGAGTGCAAATCTCGCGTCCGAGCGAAATCATGTTTACGTGTAGCGAGTGGCGAAGCTCGGGTGGAATTTTGGACTGCAGGCGATCCATGTCGCGCGGTGCGCAGTGTTTATCTTTTTGCGTCGGCCTGACCCAGCCGAGTCGCCTGGCGATGCGCCAGCAATGCGTGTCCACGGGGAATACCTGCCTGCCCAACGAATACATCAAAACGCAGCGCGCGACTTTTTTGCCGACTCCCGGCAACGACAACAAGAAAGCTTCAGCATCCTCGTCGCTCATCTTGCGCAACGGTTTCAGCGTCGGCTCGCCAAACTTTTCCACGATGATGTCAAGAAGATCGCGGATCGCCTGCGCTTTCTGGTTCGACAAGCCGCCGCTGACCATAGGCCGCGCGATATATTCGGCGGGCGCTTCGGCAATTTGGTAATGGGTTGGAAAGGTTTCTTTCAGCGAGCGGTAGGTGCTGCGGTAGCTCGCTTCGCCGGTCTTGGTGCTGCAAATGATGAACAGCAATTCGTCCAGCGGATTTTTGAGGTTGTAGTGGTTGAAATCACGGTAGCGGATTTTCAGGGCTACTGCAACGTCAAAAATATGTGAAGGATATTTTGGAGAGGGCATTTCGGCAGGTTACATAATTCACGCGCTTCGAGGCAGTCTGGCAACAACACAACTTGTGCGAATAAAAATAAGGCTAATGCTAATGCTAAGGCTAAGGCCAGACTTGAGGCCACTGATGTATTAATTTGTTCGTTAGTTCTTAGCTTGGGAACTTGGCGTTAAATTCTTGAATATGCTTTGGGGAGGGCCATAGCTTATGATTTACAGGAAGCCTAGATTTATCTAACACTCCCGTGTTTCTTTGAAAGCGCTCCAAGTCAAAATTTTCTTTTATAGCAATATCTTCAACATTCTTTGGGATGGATAGCAAGTAGGAGTTTGATTGGCTATCAAAATTTAATTTTAGCAGCCCATTGTCAAACCCCCAATGACATTGCTTGCATAAGCATATCCCATTTGCCACGGAGTTCAGTTCATGCGTAGACCAAGGCAGAATATGAGCTCCATCAACACCAGCAGAATAAAATGGCTCTAATTTTGGGAAACGTTCGCCCGAAAAAAGACAGCGATAGTCGTAAGCCTCACGAACTTCTACGCTGAATTTGCGTGCACCTGGACCTCTGTCAGCTTGCTTACGCCATTTTCTAACTCGTTCACGTAGTGCATTCTGAGGTGAGGCATTATTATCTACAGACTCATACCCTTCGATGTTGTCTGCGATCCCGGTGTATCCGCTTCAATTAATTTGTGTGAAGCATTTCCGCTCAACCGTTCTAATGCGCTGCGAAGATGGGGAAACAAATGCCTATTTTGGGAATCCACCCTGCGCAATATACCTTCAGCAGCGTTCGGACTCAGAAAATAGCGCACATCCGGCTTGATCCGTTCAATAATTTCTATCAGGTCGGAATGAGCGGGTTCATTAAGCGATGGCGGGGTGCTATTAGCAATAAATATATCCTTCCAAAGAACTCCTGCATTCGGCCAAATGATCTTCTCATCACCATCCCGCACGGTAGAAAGTTTGTTGCAAATCATTTTAGAGCCCCGCAATCCGGGCCATTTTTCCAATGATTCCGCCAAAAATTTATTCACACTGATCCTTGAATTCGGTGCCGCCTCCGCATTGGCAAGCTGCTCCCGGATTCTTTCGGCGACCCACTTTATAACAGCAACTGATACCGCATTACCTAAAGCGTGGTATCGGAGGCTGTCGGATTTTTCCACATCCACATCTGCCAAATGCAATTTTGTCCAATGATCTGGAAATCCTTGCAAGCGTTCACATTCGAGCGGGGTTAGCCTGCGCACTTCATTCATGTAAGGAATATAAGTTCTGCTCCAGTCAGTGCCGGTATGGCGTCCAGAGGTGGCGGCCAAACAAAACGCAAGCTTGGGTGGGATAGGGCCGGAGCCTTGTTTCCACGAAGTAGTTAAAAATGCCGCGCGTTCATTTTTCAAATGAATCGGTGGATTATTTTCAAATAAAACATTTCCCGCTGATGTGGGGTTTTTCATCCAAGCGCAAATATAAACGCGTGGGCGAGATTGAGGGACTCCAAAATATCGGCTATTTAACAGCCTCCATGACACGGCATAGTTAAGGCTACCCAATGTATGTAAGAGCTCGGCAAAATCTTTCCCGTTATTTGAGTTGAGCAAGCCATGAACATTTTCAATGAGGATTACACGAGGCTTCTTAATCTTGGCCAATTCTGACAATCGAAAAAACAGGCCAGATCGAGAACCATTTAATCCGTGACGACCTTTTGAACCCCTGGCAACAGACAAATCTTGGCATGGAAACCCACCACACCACACTTCAGCATCTGGCACAGATTCTGGTTCAAGAGATGTGATGTCAGTGGCACATGGAATTTGCGGCCAATGATGCTTTAGAACTGATTTGCAAAAGGCATGAATCTCGCATTGAAAATTAACATCGAACCCTGCCCGTTCAAATCCGAGGTCAAATCCGCCAATTCCAGTAAAAAAAGATACAACTTTTGGTTTTTTCATGCGGCCTCTATTCCATATCCCGAGCATGTAACACGGGTAAGTCTTTTGATACATCATGTTCTCAATTTAGCAGCAAAATCTCGCAACAGCCAGAGAAAACAATAAGCCGAACCTTACCTGTCCTCCCCGTCGGCTTTGCGCTTCATTAGCTTGCGCGCTGTCTTGCATTGAACAAACCGTCCCGCGCGCCCAGCCTGTACGGGGGTGCCGTTAAAGAACCTGATAGCGTCTTTGACGAGCTCGGCAAAAGCGTCGTTTTTGTATACGTGTTCACTTCTATCGAATGGTTTTGATTTCATGAGTGTGTGACGCGCATATGCTTATCGACCTTTATTTTCTCACGTTGGGGTAGTAAATGCACCCCAGCCAAATCACCCGGCCAAATCAAGGCCAGTGGTTTTCTTATGCCATTTTCGGCGGTGGAATTGCAAATACAGTGAGTGTTTGAATTCGTTGGGTGCGCACCATGCGTGTTTTCCGCCTCACGCTTGCTGCCGCACATTTAACATCCTGTGTGCAGGATGCCATTCTCGTTAAGAAATAAATTCAATCGACCGTTGCCACGGCCCATACCGAAAATTGTGCGAATCGTTTTTGTCCGACGCCCGTCGCACCTTTTTCCAGATACAGCGCCCAGGCCCAATCGGGCTCGAACTGGCTGGTGGTAGACGACCAGTAAATATCCTGCACGTCGACGAAAGGATGGCCGGACGGCAAGGCCGGGTTGTGGGCGGCGCAATCCACCAGCGACTCCAGTTCGTTTATTGTCGGCAGACGCCAGATAATGTCTGCGCCTTCCCGGTTTAGTTCGGCCACCGCTGCCAATGCATCTCGCCAGACCACCGGTTGCGGCGTGAGGTTCGCGCTGCGGCACCAGAGCAGGCGGGTGAGACGATCCAGCACGCCGGCATGAAGAATTTCGAAGCGGGGTTCAGGCCACGGGGCGCCATAACGGAATTCACCGTCCTGACCGGAGCCGGTGCATGCAATGACTTTTCCTGCGGCGTCGTAGCATAGGCTTTGGCCTGTGCGTGGGATAACGTTCAGTCCTTCGCCGCGTACCGGCCACAGCATGTAGGATTGGTCTTTTCCGCCGAAAAACATCCGCGCGCCATCGAGCGCCACATACCAGGCGTGCGTTGGGCTGATGGCCGCCGTCGTCGCGGTCCAGTACCAGCCGTCGAACACGTTGATGAATGGGTGAAGCTCGGGCAAGGCGGGCAATTTGGTTTGCAGGCTGAGCAAACTGCGCAATTCACGGCGATTCGGCATGCGCCAATCACGCTGACCGAAACGCTGTTCGCGGTTCATGGTTGCGACGAAATCCAGTGCTTCCTGCCAGGTGAGGGGAAATTCCGCGAGATTGGCGTTACGACACCAGATCAGACCCGTCAGCCTATCCACGACCTCGTCGTCGCACAAATGAAAGCGCGGTTCCGGCCAGGACTTGCCGACGGCAAACGAGGCGTCCTGGCCGGAACTTTCGCACGGAACCTCGTGTCCATCATCGGCATGGCAGGTGCGTTGGCCGGTATGTAGATAATGACGAGATGTCATGCTTGCGCCGATGACTGTTTGAACGGACCGGTCGGATAATGGTGCCCGGATTGTGCGCCACGCTTTCGACCACCTGGCTGCTGCTCAGCTCATGTTGACACATAGTTGGCTGGCGATCACGTTTTCCGCATTACGTATGCCAGCGTACATACAACATTTTGTGTGCAAGGGAAAATAGTAATTTATAACGAATAAATTTGCCGAAGCAGATTTGGCTGCAATTCACGACCTCTTTAAATCATTACCATGGAGAAAATAAATGGAACATACCTTACCCCCGCTGCCTTATGCATTGGATGCCCTTGTGCCGCACATATCCAAGGAAACATTCGAGTACCACTACGGCAAGCATCATCAGGCCTACGTGACCAATCTTAACAAACTGATCAAGGGTACGGAATTCGAGAGCGCTGCGCTGGAAGACATCATCAAGAAATCTTCCGGTGGAATTTACAATAACTCCGCGCAAGTGTGGAACCACACCTTTTTCTGGAACTGCATGAAGCCGAACGGCGGCGGCGCTCCTTCCGGCAAACTGGCCGATGCGACCAACAAGAAGTGGGGCAGCCACGACGAGCTCAAGAAGGCGTTCGTGACCTCCGCCGTGGGCAACTTCGGCTCCGGCTGGACCTGGCTGGTGAAGAAGGCCGATGGTTCGGTGGATATCGTCAACATGGGTGCGGCCGGTACGCCTCTGACCACGGGTGACAAGGCGCTGCTGTGCGTGGACGTGTGGGAACATGCTTATTACATCGACTACCGAAACCTGCGCGCCAAGTTCGTTGAGAACTTCATCAATCATTTGGCGAACTGGGATTTTGCGGCGAAGAATTTCGCATAATTTTCCGGTTGCGAGAGTAGCAAAACACCGGTGGTCAGTAGGTGGTCATTACGGTTGAGCCGCAAGGCGTCCTGCGGCTGTTAAACCGGTTGGCAAAAAAATGAGGAGTAGCGGCATGAGTGCTACAGAGCACCTGGTAAGCCCGCTGGCAGGCAAGCCGGCCACACCGGCAATGCTGGTCAATGTACCGAGACTCATCACGGCCTACTACAGCAATATGCCGGATGCTGCGATACCCGCGCAACGGGTCGCGTTCGGCACCTCGGGCCATCGCGGCTCCGCGTTCGAAACCAGCTTCAACGAATGGCATGTGCTTGCCATCACTCAGGCTATTTGTGACTACCGCAAGCGGCAGGGTATAAGCGGTCCGCTGTTCCTCGGCATCGACACGCACGCGCTTTCGGAGCCGGCGTGTGCCAGCGCGCTCGAAGTGCTGGCGGCCAACGGCGTGGACGTCATGCTCGCGGACAAGGACGAATACACGCCCACTCCGGTGATTTCCCACGCGATACTTGCTTACAACCGCGGGCGCGACAAAGGGCTGGCGGACGGTATAGTCATCACGCCTTCACACAATCCACCGGACAACGGCGGATTCAAGTACAACCCGCCCAACGGCGGGCCGGCGGATAACGATGTCACCGGTTGGATCGAAGCCATAGCCAATATCTTTTTGAAAAACGGTCTCGATGGTGTGCAAAGAATTTCTTGCGAGAAGGCACTGCGCTCCAGTACCACCCATCGGCACGATTTTCTCAACGCATACGTGAATGATCTGGATCATGTGATCGACATGGATGCGATTCGCGGTGCGAACATCCGCATGGGAGTGGATCCGCTTGGTGGTGCCGGCGTTCACTACTGGGGAGCGATTGCCGAGCGCTACGGTTTGAATCTCACAGTGGTGAACGAAGCCGTCGATCCGACCTTCCGCTTCATGACGGTCGATTGGGACGGCCAGATTCGCATGGATCCGTCCTCGTCCTACGCGATGCAGAGCCTGATCGGCCTCAAGGATCGCTTCGACATCGCTTTCGCCTGCGATACCGATCATGACCGGCACGGAATCGTCACCAAAAATGCGGGATTGCTGCCGCCCAACCATTACCTTGCGGTCGCCATTTCATACCTCTTTCAGCATCGTCCGAAATGGCGCAAGGATGCGGCGGTTGGCAAGACAGTGGCCAGCAGCCAGATGATCGACCGTGTCACGGCGAAGCTCGGCCGCAAGCTCTATGAGGTACCGGTCGGTTTCAAGTGGTTTGTGAATGGCTTGCTCGACGGCTCGCTGGCCTTTGGCGGCGAAGAGAGTGCGGGCGCGTCTTTTGTCCGTCTGGACGGCAGCGTCTGGACCACAGACAAGGACGGCATTGTCCCGGCTTTACTGTCGGCGGAGATTACTGCGCGCATGGGACGCGATCCCGGCGAAATCTACCGTGATCTTGCGCGCGAGTTCGGCGAACCTGTTTATGATCGTGTCGAGGCTCCTGCGACCCCGGAACAAAAGCAAAGACTGGCAAAACTGTCACCGCAGCAGGTATTGTCAGCATATCTGGCGGGCGAAAAAATCCAAAGCATCCTCACCCAGGCTCCAGGCAACGGCGCGGCCATTGGCGGGTTGAAGGTAATAGCCGAAAGCGGATGGTTTGCGGCTCGTCCGTCCGGCACCGAAGACATCTACAAGATCTATGCCGAGAGCTTTCGTGGAGAGGATCATCTGCGCCGTATCCTGGAAGAAGCACAAACCATTGTTGGTGCTGCGTTGGCGCCGCCAGCGTAGCAGCCGGAAATTGTGGCCACAAAAAATTCGAAGGAGAGGCTATGAGCGAACCAACACATATCATTCACTCCAAGGAGCGTCTTATCTCCACGGACGTGGAAGGATTCGATTCCCTGTCCGAGCTTGCCCTGGATATGCGTTCGTCGTGGAATCATGCCACCGACCAGGTATGGCGGCAGCTGGATCCTGTGCTGTGGGAGATCACGCATAATCCCTGGGTCGTGTTGCAGACGGTATCGCGGGAAAAACTTGAGCGTGTTTTGGCCGATCCGGCTTTCCGCAAAAACATTGACGGTCTGATACAAACCAGGCGCGATGCGGCGGAGGCGCCCGCGTGGTTTCAGCAAACCTATCCGCAATCACAGCTGGGCTGCGTCGCGTATTTCAGCATGGAATTCATGTTGAGCGAGGCGTTGCCCATCTACTCGGGCGGACTGGGCAACGTGGCCGGCGATCAGCTCAAGGCCGCCAGCGATCTGGGCGTGCCGGTGATCGGCGTGGGGCTGCTCTACCAGCAAGGCTATTTTCGGCAATTGATCGACCAGGACGGCGCGCAACAGGCCGTTTACCCCTACAACGATCCCGGCCAGTTGCCGGTCACGCCGTTGCGCCGCCCCAACGGGGAGTGGCTGCGGCTGCAGCTCGACCTGCCCGGCCACCCGATCTGGCTGCGCGCCTGGCAGGTTCAGGTGGGCAAAGTAAAGCTGTACCTGCTGGATAGCAATGATGCGGCAAACTACCCGCCGTACCGGGGGATTACCAGCGAGCTTTACGGCGGCGGGCCGGACCTGCGCCTGATGCAGGAGCTGGTGCTCGGGATCGGCGGATGGCGCTTGCTCGCCGCACTCGGAATCGAGCCCGAGGTCTGCCACCTGAATGAGGGGCATGCGGCGCTCGCGGTGCTGGAACGCGCGCGGAGTTTCATGCAGGCGACCGGACAGTCCTTCGAAGCCGCACTGGCCGTCACCCGGGCGGGCAATCTCTTCACCACCCACACGGCAGTGGCGGCGGGCTTTGACCGTTTCGCTCCGGCACTGATCGAACACTGCCTGGGTGGTTACGCCCGAAACCAGCTCGGCATAACGCTCCACGATTTGCTGGCGCTGGGACGCCAGAACCCGAACGATACGTCTGAGCCTTTCAACATGGCGTATCTGGCGATACGCGGCAGCGGCGCGGTGAATGGCGTGAGCCGCTTGCATGGACAGGTAAGCCGGCACCTGTTCGAGCCGCTCTTTCCGCACTGGCCCACGGACGAAATCCCGGTCGGACATGTGACCAACGGCGTCCACATGCCGACCTGGGACTCGGCCCCGGCCGATGATCTTTGGACGGAGGCCTGCGGAAAAGACCGCTGGCTGGGGACGGTGGAGACGCTGGAGCAGGACATTCGCCAGGTCTCCGACACCAGGCTATGGCAATTCCGCACCGCCGCCCGCGAGTCTCTTGTTGAATACGCCCGCAAACGATTGTCCCGGCAACTGGCCGCGTCAGGCGCATCACCCGAGGCGGCTGAAGGTGCGAAGCATCTGTTCGATCCCGACACGTTGACGCTCGGCTTTGCGCGCCGCTTCGCGACCTACAAGCGACCGAACCTGCTGCTGCACGACCCGGAACGCCTGCTGCGCCTGCTGGCGAATCCGCAACGCCCGGTACAGCTCATCATGGCCGGCAAGGCCCATCCGGCGGATCAGGCCGGGCAGGCCCTGATCCGGCAATGGATGCATTTCATCCGGCGGCCCGAGGTGCGCCCCCATGTGCTCTTCCTCAGTGACTACGATATGGACTTGACCGAGCAGCTGGTGCAGGGCGTGGATGTCTGGCTCAACACGCCGCGCCGCCCCTGGGAAGCGTGCGGAACCAGCGGCATGAAAGTGCTGGTCAACGGCGGCATCAACCTGTCCGAACTGGACGGCTGGTGGGCGGAAGCCTGCACGCCGGAAGTGGGCTGGGCACTGGGGGACGGCCAGGAACACGGCGACGATCCGGCGTGGGACGCTCGCGATGCCGAGGCCCTTTATGACCTGCTCGAACACGAGGTGATTCCCGAATTCTACACGCGCGACGAACAAGGAATTCCCAATGCCTGGGTGAACCGGATGCGGGAAAGCATGGCGCAATTGACGCCGCGTTTTTCCACCAACCGCGCGGTGTGCGAATACACCGAGCAACACTACCTCCCGGCTGCTTCAGCCTATCGCGTGCGGGCTGCCGACAAAGGAAAATTCGGTGCGGACATGGTCGGCTGGCGGCATGATCTGGAACAGAAATGGGGCGCGTTGCGCTTTGGTGAAGTGAAGGTCGAAACGACGGGCGAACAACATATATTTGAAGTGCAGGTGTATCTCGACGATCTTGATCCTGAAACCTTGCGGGTCGAACTTTACGCGGATGGCGAAACACCGGAGCGGGTGGAAATGAAGCGCGTGCGGCAACTGGTCGGCGCAACCAACGGCTACGCCTATCACGCAGAAGTGCCTGCAACCCGCCCAGAAACAGACTATACGGCGCGACTGATACCACACCGCGACGGTGTCGCGGTCCCGCTCGAGATGGCGAGGGTTTTGTGGCAGCGGTGAGTTCCGCTACTCGGCCAAAGAAGCCAGTGACAAACGGCGTCGATTAAGTCAGCTTCCGACCCATTGCAGACCTTATTCGCAACAAATCTAAACTAAGCCGTATTGTTTCATCTCACCGCGAACCTCTTGTATCTCGCGATTCAATTGGGTGAGATATTCATTAGCAACCTGAGAGACCAAATCGTCTCTGACTTCGTCGAGCTTGATCTGAAACTCTCCGGCCTTGATCCGGGTTATGATTTTGTTGAACGCGCTCTTTACCTCGTTCGGCTTGTCCTCAGACATTGGAATACTGATTTCATCGTCCCCGGTTTTAATCTTGATGAAGTACTTGTCATCAAGATTTTCCACAGTTGCCTTAATTGTTTCCATAGATTTTTCCTCGCTCTCCAAATGCTTCTTCTCCGCCTTCAAGGGTTCTCATGCTGATCTTTTTCCAATCAAGCTGATCAGCCATATCGTCTCGATTCACCAGATTGTTCGTGAAGGGGTTGCCGATATAGGTTTTGTATCCCGCTTGCCCATGGCATCGGTAAACCGAGCTGTAAGGGAGTGTCCGCACGGCAATATTTGCATCGTGCGTTGAAATGAACACCTTCTTGCCTGCCCGCGCGCGCTCCTTAATCAGCGGCACAATAACGTCGCTGATATATTCATTGCCCAAGCTCCTCTCGGGCTCGTCCAGAATGTATACCTCTTTGTCCGTCC
>JANLID010000357.1 GCA_024654105.1 Gallionella sp.
GTCTGTAATCATGGCCGCTTTCAAAATTCGGCCATCTTCTCAAATCGGTGTATCAGTTTTCAATCGGCGCTCTGTATCAATTTACATCCGGCAGTGACATCTGAAAGGCTCGGTCATGTTGACCGACACGCGGGGTTGAGCGGATATTGCACCGGCCTGATGCTGCCCTTGTCACGCAAAAGCGTAGAACCCATGGCCGCACGCGTTGACCCGCTTCACGCCAGCGCACGGCACTAGGCCCTGCATCACTTTGTGGCCAAATCAGAGTGGTCGGACACAGCAGTCTTGGCTGGCGTGCGCGATTGGGTTGTGCCTGTACTCGGGCTTGATAGCGGCTGTTACTGGATCATCGACGACACGGGCTTTCCCAAGAAGGGCAAGCATTCGGTGGGCGTTGCCCGCCAGTATTGCGGCCAGCTGGGCAAGCAAGACAATTGCCAGGTGGCGGTCAGTCTCTCGCTGGCAAGTGAACAGGGCAGCATTCCCATCGCGTACCAGCTCTACCTTCCCAAAGATTGGGCGGGTGATGCGGAGCGTCGCAAGGCGTGTGGTGTTCCTGAGGACATTGCGTTCGCGACCAAGCCCGAAATCGCTCTGGAGCAGATGCGTCAGGCCATCGCGGCGGGTGTGCCCATGGGCGTGGTGCTGGCAGACGCCGGTTATGGCGATGAAACCGCCTTTCGTGATGGCATCACACAATTGGGCATGCTCTACGCGGTCGGCATCCGCCCTGCCACTACGGTATGGGCGCCGGGGACTGCACCGCTGCCGCCCAAAGTCTGGTCCGGTCACGGCATACGCCCCACGCGGCTGCGTCGGGCGCCCGGCAATGAGCCGGTGGCAGTGAAGGCGCTGGCCATGATATTGTCGGCGAAAGCATGGCGCACTGTCACCTGGCGGGAGGGCACCAATACTGAACTTTGTTCCCGTTTTGCCGGGGTGCGCGTACGTCCCGCGCATCGGGATTACCTTGGCACTGAAATGCGCCCCGAGGAGTGGCTGCTGATCGAATGGCCAGAATCCGAAAAACTTTTGGCCGGGCACCCGGGTGAGGCGGAGCCAATAAAATACTTCCTCACTACCGCCCCAAGCGAGGCCACACTGGAGCAAATGGTGTTCGTCACCAAGGTGCGCTGGTGCATCGAGCGGGACTATCAGGATTTGAAGCAGGACTTCGGGCTGGGTCACTATGAGGGAAGGGGCTGGCGCGGGTTTCACCATCACGCTACGCTGAGCATCGCGGCCTACGGCTTCCTGATGGCGCAACGACTCAAGGCTGGCGGTAATGTCGGCGGTAAAAAAACTTCGCTCGACGCCAAGAGCCTGCCGTTCCCAAAGATTACGTCCCTCGGGGCAGCCCAGCGCGCGCAGCGTCACGTACCGGACTCGATCACAACGCTACGCCTGTGCTTGAGCGTAGTACTCGCAAGCGCCTTGAGCCATTGTCCGCATTGCAATTGGATAAGCCCAAGATTAAATTTGTGACGCAGTAAGACTAGTCGCTGGTTACCTGCTTTTGGGTCAGAATACCGGTGCCATACGCGCGGACTTGGCCGAGATGCTCGAGTGCATGCGGCAACTTGTCGATGATGGTGTCGATCAGATAGAACGGGGCAAGCTCCGGATCCAGCGTCAGCAAATATTCATCGGCGGCAAGCCATTCGAATGACTGGAGTTGTTCGATCAGGTTGGTATGCACGGTAAAATTCCCGGCGATCGTCAACTTCATGCCTGCTTTGCGCAATTGCTCCCAGTTTGTCCGGATCTCGCGGAAGTTTTCGCTTGAGGTCGGGTCGGCCGGCGGCTTCCTTTTCCTGCGCCGCGCGCCTGTCCCGCATGGTCTCGTTGCCGCCGAGCAGCGCGGCCGAAATGCCGCGGTGCAGCTGGATGGATTGAATGGTTTGGGCGATCGGCTCAATCAGTGTAATGCCTTCCAGTTGCTGCTGTGAGGACTGG
>JANLID010000359.1 GCA_024654105.1 Gallionella sp.
GTCTGTAATCATGGCCGCTTTCAAAATTCGGCCATCTTCTCAAATCGGTGTATCAGTTTTCAATCGGCGCTCTGTATCAATTTACATCCGGCAGTGACAACCTTCTGGTAGATGCATTTATTCAACCCGCTCCGTATCATGATTTGCCGTTCAGTATGCCGATCGAGGGGCACCAAGCAACAATGGCAGCCAACGGCATGGCCGAGGGGGTTGCGGCAACCCGCAGTGGGAGCAGCAGAGACCCAGTTGTAATTCTGCACGATGGGCAGCCAGACAAGTCCACGGGCAGAAAGGTAGTGGACGGGATTGCGACGGTTGCTTCAGTCGCTCAAACGGCAGCATCTGATGGAGTGGCGAACATCAAAAGACTTTGGCAAGCTTCTCGCAAGTCGCCATGAATCGCGCTAAGCCTGATACGGCCACAGCAGTCGTCACAGACTGCAATGTGTCGTTATGCAAAGCTTTGCATAACGACACATAACAGCCCTTCAGTTTTCTCCGAAACGGTCATTCAAAGACAGCCCGCTGGAGAAATTTTCGCCCTTGCGTGTGTGGGTGAGGCGGAATTCGGATTTTCTATGAGAGTTCAACGATAAAAATTGGCATTGACCGGCGTGCGACGGTCATAGATACTTTAATTTGTGTGTTTTGAATTTCCTATTTTTACCTCTTTCAGATTATTTCTTTATGTTGCGTGATTTTGAAGATTATTTGAATATTCGTTTTCATAGTACTTACCAACCACAAGCGATGCAGCACCAAAGAAAAAAACGATAACATAAATCTGTAAATCAGCATTATTTCCAACTTCTAGAATAAGTGAAAATACAAACACCATTAAACCGAGTTGGAAAAATATTTCACCAATAGATTTGAAAAAAATTACTTTCTGGTTTGCTTTACGGCGAGACTCTGAAATAAGAACCCATAACACAACACAGACGAAAAACATGCTCCCAATAATATTAAAAACAGTTGCGAGCACTGGATACCTTAAAAAAATCAACCGTTCACTAATCCCCATGAATAATAAAATGATAATGGCTCTCTTAAAACTTGGGAGGAATATTTTTTGCAATTGTTTTTTCATTTCTTTTGCTGCTCCCAATTGTTGTTTAGTGCCTTATTTGCACAATAGGCGATGTTGAAATAACTCTTATTCTAATCTACATCAAAAATGTGTGACACGGACACCCTGTCTCTCGACTAGCTGCTTCTGGCACGAATCTGCACACTGCTCATGCTGATTGCTTTCCTAAAAGTGGACGTTGAAATTTTACGCTCGCGCCAATTTTTAGGTCTGGCTGATTGCCACCTTGCGCACCACATCAGCGACGCGCTGTGCGGATTTCTCGACTAATTGCTGATCTTCGCCTTCAACCATCACCCGCAACAACGGCTCGGTACCCGACGGACGCAACAGCACCCGTCCCTTGCCGTCCAGCGCATGTTCGGCTTCCGCCACCGCCGCGCTGACCTTGCTGTTTGTGAGGCAGGACTTGGCGTCGGCGACGCGCACATTGATCAGCACTTGTGGGTACATCGCGAGATCTTGCGCGGCTTGCGCCAGCGTCTGGCCTGTCGCGCGTAGCGCGTGCAGCACTTGCAAGGCCGAAACAATACCATCACCGGTGCTGTGTTTATCCAGGCAAATGATGTGGCCGGAATTTTCGCCGCCCAGTTGCCAGCCGTTCTGTTGCAGCAGCTCCATCACGTAGCGGTCGCCGACCTTGGCGCGCAGGAACGGGATGCCGAGCTTCTGCATGGCGTGTTCAAACGCCAGATTGGTCATCAGCGTGCCGATCACGCCGCCGTGCAGTTTGCCTTGCGCCTGGCGGTGTTTTGCGATCACGTACAGCAACTGGTCGCCGTCACAGAGTTGCCCGGAGCTATCTACCATGATCAAACGGTCGCCGTCGCCGTCCAGCGCGATGCCGAGGTCGGCCTGGTGTTTGAGCACGGTCGCTTGCATGTTGGCGGGCTTGGTCGCACCGTAGCCGTCGTTGATGTTCTTGCCGTTTGGCTCGGCGCCGATGGCGACGACTTCCGCGCCGAGTTCGTGGAACACGTGGCGCGCGATGTGGTAGGCCGCGCCGTGCGCGCTGTCCACGACGATCTTCAACCCGCGCAGATTCATCTCGCAAGGGAAGGTGCTCTTGCAGAATTCGATGTAGCGCCCCGCCGCATCGTCGATGCGCTTGGCCTTCCCCAGATTTTCCGAAGCATTGGTCTGCATCGGGTTATCCAGCTCTGCTTCGATGGCACGCTCGGTTTCGTCCGGCAACTTGGTGCCATGAGCCGAGAAAAACTTGATGCCGTTATCTTCGAACGGATTGTGTGAGGCGGAGATCACGATACCAGCCTGCAGGCGCAGCGCACGGGTCAGGTAGGCGACCGCGGGTGTTGGCACCGGACCGGCCAGATAAACGTCGATACCCGCCGCGATCAAACCGGCTTCCAGCGCCGACTCCAGCATGTAGCCGGAGATGCGCGTGTCCTTGCCGATCAGTACACCGGGGTGTTCGCCGCGCATATCGCTGGCGCCCGCCAGCACCTTGCCGGCCGCATAGCCCAGATGCATCACGAATTGCGGCGTGATGGGGTGTTCGCCCACGCGTCCGCGCACGCCGTCGGTACCGAAATATTTTCTGCTCACTTCATTACTCCATTCGCTCTAAATCGGGCAAGTAGGGTGGGCTCTGCCCACCCTACGCCGCTGTTTATAGATTCACCGCGTTCCAGATTTTCAGCGCATCCACCGTCTCGCACACGTCGTGCACCCGCACGATGGAAGCGCCGTGCTGCACCGCGATCATGGCAGCCGCCACGCTGGCGGATACGCGGTGGTTCGCGTCCTGCCCGGTCAGCGCGCCGAGCATCGACTTGCGCGACAGCCCCACCAGAACCGGCACGCCCAGTTCGCGCAGCTTGTCCAGGTGGCGCAGCAGGTCGAGATTATGCGCCAGCATCTTGCCAAAGCCAAAGCCCGGGTCGATCACGATGCGCTCGCGTGCGATTCCGGCAGCCTGCGCCGCAGCGATGCGTTCACGCAGGAACGCGCTCACTTCGGCGACGACATCCTGGTAGCGCGGCTGCAACTGCATGGTCTGCGGATTGCCTTGCTTGTGCATCAGGCACACCGCAACATTGCCGGCCGCCGCCGCATTCATCGCAGCAACATCCTGCAACGCGTTAATGTCGTTGACCATCTGCACGCCGGCGGCGATCGCCGCCCGCATTACTTCAGGTTTGCAAGTGTCGATCGAAATTGGTACAGGCGCGCCGCGCAAACCTTCGATGATGGGCAGCACGCGATCCAGCTCTTCTTGCACACTGACCGGCAGCGCGCCGGGGCGGGTGGACTCGCCACCGATGTCGATGATATCCGCGCCCTCGGCGATCAACCGTTGTGCATGGGCAATCGCGGCTTCGCGTTGCAAATGCTGTCCTCCATCAGAGAATGAATCGGGCGTGACATTGACGATGCCCATCACCAGAGGGCGGGACAGATCGAGCTGGAATTGGCCGCAGTGTAAGAACATCAGGATCGAGGAGCGAGGATTGAGGATCGAACGGCGCTGTTACTCACTCCTCAATCCTCGCTCCTCGATCCTGTTTTCAGGTTTCCTGCGCAGGCTGGCCGGTCGCCGGGGTAGTCGGAGCTGTATCCTGTGGCGGTTGCGGTGCTTGGGCGGTCGGCGTGGGTTTGGGCGGGCGCGGCGGCTTGCCGGTCATGATGTCTTCGATCTGGTCGGTATCGAGGGTCTCCCATTCCAGCAAGGCCTTGGCCATGACCTCGATCTTGTCGCGATTTTCCTCGATCAGGCGGCGCGCCAGCGCATACTGCTGGTCGATGATGCGGCGTATCTCCGCATCCACCTGCTGCATGGTCGCTTCGGAGATGTTCTTGTGGGTGGTAACCGAGCGGCCCAGAAATACTTCGCCTTCATTTTCGGCATACACCATCGTACCGAGCGCTTCGGTCATGCCCCATTGGGTGACCATCTTGCGTGCCATGTCGGTGGCACGTTCGAAGTCGTTGGATGCGCCGGTGGTCATCTGGTGCATGAAGATTTCCTCGGCGATGCGGCCGCCAAACAGTACCGCGATAGTTGACAGGATGCGTTCCTTGTCCATGCTGTAGCGGTCTTCGGCAGGTAATTGCATGGTAAGACCCAGCGCGCGTCCGCGCGGGATGATGGTGACCTTGTGTACCGGATCGGTCTTGGGCATCAATCTGGCCACTACCGTATGCCCCGACTCGTGATAGGCGGTGTTGCGCCGTTCTTCTTCCGGCATCACCATGGAGCGGCGTTCTGCGCCCATCATGATCTTGTCCTTGGCCGACTCGAAATCATCCATCTCGACGAAGCGCTTGCCGCGCCGTGCCGCAAATAACGCTGCCTCATTCACCAGATTCGCCAGGTCGGCACCGGACATACCCGGCGTGCCGCGCGCCAGGATATCGGCCTTCACGTCCGGGGCAACCGGCACCTTGCGCATGTGCACCATGAGAATTTGTTCACGACCGCGAATATCCGGCAGCGGCACCACCACTTGGCGGTCGAAGCGTCCCGGGCGCAACAGCGCCGGGTCGAGCACGTCGGGGCGGTTGGTCGCGGCAATCACAATCACGCCGCTGGCGCCCTCAAAGCCATCCATTTCCACCAGCAACGCATTAAGGGTCTGCTCGCGTTCGTCGTTGCCGCCGCCGAGACCGGCGCCGCGCTGGCGGCCGACCGCGTCGATTTCGTCGATGAACACGATGCATGGGGAATGTTTCTTGGCTTGTTCGAACATGTCGCGCACGCGCGCCGCACCCACGCCGACAAACATTTCCACGAAGTCCGAACCGGAGATCGAGAAGAACGGCACCTTGGCTTCGCCGGCGATGGCTTTTGCCAGCAGCGTCTTGCCGGTGCCGGGGCTGCCGACCAGCAGCACGCCGCGCGGGATGCGCCCGCCGAGGTTCTGGAATTTGGACGGGTCGCGCAGGAAGTCCACCAGCTCCGACACCTCTTCCTTGGCCTCGTCGCAACCGGCCACATCGGCAAACGTGAAACGCTCCTTGTTTTCATCCAGCATGCGCGCGCGCGATTTTCCAAACGAGAACGCGCCACCCTTGCCGCCGCCCTGCATCTGACGCATGAAGAATATCCATACGCCGATCAGCAGAATCATCGGGAACCACGAGACGAAAATGTTCATCAGGAAGGAGGGCTCTTCTTCCGGTTTGGCTTCGATTTTCACGCCGTTCTTGAGCAGGTCGGAGACCATCCACAAGTCAGTCGGGGCGTAGCTGGTGATGTGATTGCCATCAGCGGTAGTGGCCTTCAGGGTGCGCCCCTCGATAGTCACCTTGGTAATATGTCCCTGCTTCACTTCCTCGAGAAATTGCGAGTAGTCGAGCCGTGTCTGTTGAGCCTGCTGTGGGCGCGTGTTGAACTGATTGAAAACGGTCATCAGCACCAGGGCGACAACCAGCCAGATCGCAATACTCTTAAACATGTTATTCAAAATAACTCCTTAATGCTGCCGTTGTCGTATAGGTCATTAAACTATGTATTGCTCGATTACTCAAGAGCATCCTAAGCTGGACAAGCCGTAACCAATAGGTAGGTCGGGCTATGCCCGGCATGGTGGGCGAAGCCCAGCCTACCGTTTTCCGGTGGACAGCAAATACAACTCGCAGCTCCGGTCACGCGATGCCTTGGGTTTGCGCGTGGCCACTTTTGTGAAACGGCTGCGCATCAGCCGGTAAAAATCCTCGAACCCCGTACCCTGGAACACCTTGACGAGGAAACTGCCCTCCGGCTTCAGGTGTTCGAGCGCGAATTCCATGGCCAGTTCCGCGAGATGCGTGGCACGCGCTTGATCAGCCGATGCCACGCCGCATATATTGGGAGACATATCGGAAATTACAAGGTCGACCGGTTTTCCATG
>JANLID010000376.1 GCA_024654105.1 Gallionella sp.
CATGCCTTCACGTCCGTTTCCGAGCCTTCCACCATCATTGCAATGGGAAGATTAGGAAAGGGCGTAAAGCCGCCCGGTGCGGAGTCCGTAGCCAACGTCAACTCCAGCGCCTTGGGAAATTTGCCGAATTTGAGCCTTTTAAAGTCCACCAGATTGTCGTTGTCGCTAACCGTCGACGAGATGAATTCCTTGGATTTTTTTTCTTCGAATCGGATCGCCGATTCAATCTCGGCGAGCGTAAACGCGCCGCTTATCTTTAAGGTTATGTTTGGCATGTCTAAGACTCCTTTTCGGTGATTTCAGTGGCTTTAAGACCGAGGGCTCTTGCCCATTTCGGCGTGTCGTTAGGCGTGATCTTATCGACTTCATCTATGAGGGCGTTTTTTGCTTCTTCGAATTTATCAAAGTCAAATTTTGGCGCGCCAACTTCTTTCAGAACATTATTGATTTCGGCAAGTTTCGTATGATCCTCCGTGAGCGCCGCAACCCTAGAAGTGATCTTTTCCATAGTGATGATTTGGATTCCAGTAGCGGGCTGCAGACTCCGAATTGTGATGCCCCCCGTTTTAGGATCTCGGGTAGGTTGTGTGCTTGCCAGAGTGGCATCGAGCAGATTTCTGACTGTGCTGTACGTGCACGTATCGGCGTGCAATTCGATCCGATTATAGGCTTGGGTGAAGGTAAGTCTCTTTGCATCCCGGCGCAGAGTTATTTCAGACTGCTGCAGCATATCAAGTACCCGTGACTTGATTTTCGCAGTCGTCGGCCCTGCGAGAATAGCTTCATTGAAGTTCTCGGCGATGCCGCTGTAAGCCGTATTCGCCGCGCCATAGCCTGTCACCCAGTTGGGTATTGCCTTGCCGATTCCGAGAAATGCGGTTCCCAGCTGCCTAATTACGTTGAAATCTTTCTCCTGTAAGTCCAGTCTTCGCTGGACCTCATCGAGCCTCTGAAACCATCGGAGACAATATGCGCTAGTGAGGCCGATGCCTTTATCGACGAAGTCGGAAATCTCGTCTGTACCCTTTGGTTTGTCTTTCGCTATATCCAACGCCGCATAGTATTGGGTGATCGGAATTTGCCCCGCTACAACGGCACCGCTCTTCTCATCGGTGGATGCGTGGATTCCAGGAGGGTTAAACAGGCTTTGCCGGTCAGCGCTGGAAGTCAGCGCACAGCCAGATAACGTGCCAACCATTGCCAGCGCGAATAATCCTCTTGTGCAGTAAATGGTGATAGACCACGATTCATCGTGTCCGCGTAATGAAAATTTGGTGAGATTTGAGGTCATGTGATTCCCCTTTTAGAGCAAGTTGTGTTGATGGCGAAACCATAGGGCCAGCATCATTTCATTTTACTGGAATAAAAACATTGTGATGCCGGCTCCATTTGAGCGCCAAGGTATTTCAATAACCCGCTAGAACCCAACCAGATCGTCGACCGGCAATACGAGTGGTGCGCCGGTAATCCGCTCCAGTGTCTTGCTGATGACTTCGACATCGTTGTCGAAGCCACCGTGTGTTGCGCTTGCGGTCTTCTCTTGCACATCCGCACCGTTGCCGCGCCGGGTCAGTATTTTCTCCTCATGGTGGACTGTCAGGCGATCCTTCAGCTTGCTGATTTCCGCGGCATTGCGCCAGTTGGTGAGGGTTTCGGCGGTGTTGGGCGAACCATCCCAGCCGGAATACTGCGGATTGTAGACATTCTCCAGGCCGAGGATGGGCATGCGCAAATCGGCCTCGAGCGCGTTGGACACGAAATAGAGCAGGGACTTCTGGTAGACATAGGCCACGTTGTCATCCTGCTCGCGTTGATCCGCCAGGATGTCCAGGTACAGCCTGTTCATGATCTCGGCTTGTGATGCGTAATGCCGGTTGGCAAAGGCGACCGTGCAGGCCGGGGCATACAAATGGACGGACTTGACGCTGTCGGCCAGGTCTTTTTGTTTCAGGTTGCCGAGCAATCTGCCCAGGGCGATGGATCCGGCGGAATGGCCCATCAGGTGCAGTTCGAATTGGTCGCCCCAACTGCCGGCCAGCGAGCGCAGCGCTTCGGTCAGCAGGTCGCCGCCGCGTCCGCTTTCCGCCGCGAGTTCGGCGTTTTCCTTCATCTCAGTCCATAAGGGACGGGCGAGCGGGCGTCCGATGGTTTTTTCGACGACGGGATCGCTGATCTTGTCGGTCAGCCAGCCGCCGATGCCCCCGGCCATGCCCGCCGCGCCGGGGCTGACTTTCTCCGCCAGAATGTTGCCCAGCGATTCGAGCAGGCCGCTCTTCCACACCAGGAACAGCGGGTAGCAGCCGTTGCCGAGGAAATAGCGCCCCATTGCCTGGGCGCGCTGGATCGCATCTTTTTCACTGTTGAGGCCACCGTGCGCGTAGATCACCAGGCGTTTTTTCTCGTGCGGGTTCTGCCGGAACCAGGCATCCGGGAGAACGCACGCCTGATTCTGCAGTGTGCGAGTGACGCCATCCAGCTTGTCGAAGCGGCTGACGTGGCCGTTGTTGCCCAGCACGATGCTGTGCCGGTAGGCGGTTCCCTCGTCCCACCAGTTGGTATGGGCAGCGACGGCGGATGCAGCGCCCGCAACTTCTTTGCCGCCCGACGCGAGGCGACCCGAGACGACCCCCGGCACGCCCATCGCGGCGACCCAGACATCCATCGCATGCGCCAGCCAATCCGTATAGCTGATCACGGCGAAACCGCCGGCGCCCCATTTATCGCCCCAGGAATTCTGGATCACGAAGCCGACGCGGTTGAAGCCGACCAGCGCGAAGGCGTGGCCACCGCTGCGCGAGGGTTTGCCGTCGTAGGCTATCACCGGGAGGGTGGCATGGGATGCCGGCGGCCTGGCGCTGGTTTTGACCGTATCCCAGCCTTTATGGGTATAGGACGAAGCGTATATCGCGCCGACTTCCTGAATCGCCGCCTGCAGGTCGGTGATGGCCTGAGTGTCGATGCGGTAATACACTCCGAGCGTCCGTTCCACGGCGTCGCTGTCCCAGCCGGATATGGGCAGGACATTGTCCCCTCCCGCGTAAGACCACATGGATTCAAGGCAGACACCGTTGTGATACCAGCCCTTGAGCGCGCCCCGGCAGCTTGAGCCGTCGTAGTTCTCGCCCTCGTATTCATCGAAACGCCGGGCGAATTTGTACAACATGCGCGGACTGACCGACTCGAATTTTTTCGGCATTTCGGCAGATCGCCAACGCAGGTAGTTGACGACGCAGGCCAGGCCGAACCCGGTGCATGCCCCTTCCTGCCCCTGATCCAGAATGAGTCCGGCCTGGGTATAGGTGCCCATGAAATGCTTGATGTCTTCATCCGGCGGAAATATCTGCGGCAGCGAGTGCGGCGGCGGCAGGTACTGCCGGTCGCGCAGATCCGCCGGGTCACGCGTTACATTGAGGGATGCCCGGCGCGCCGCGATCGGGGCTGCAGCCCTGGCCAGCGCCCCGACCAGCGGTTTCGCGGCCCACGCTTTCTGCGCCATGCGGAAAGTGTCGGTAAACCGCTCCAGGCCGTGGCTGCCGCCATTGACTACCTTGCGCGCCGCCTTCAGGTCATCCCTGGCCAGCGCCTTGATCAGCTTGTCTTTGTTGGCATCGAGATAGGCCGCCAGCAGGCACGCGGCGACTTCCGGCGCGCAGGCGCTATCCGGATTGTCGGCCAGTGCAATGTCGAGCACCTTGCCGAATTTTTCGTAGTTGTCGCGCCCGGTCAATTGCACAAAGCCCCGCCCGCGGTAGCGCGCGCCGTCGCCCGGATGCTTGTTGCCCAGTTTGTATTCGTAGGCGCTGAAGGCGGCCTGGCCGGGCAGCGTATTGAAATGGGATGGCAATTCGGCGATCGGCACGAAACCCTCGGTCTCGGCGCGTATCGTGCCCAGCGCGGTGCTGATCATGTTTGCGCCGGTCAGGCCGAAGGCTGCCAGTGCCGTGGTCACATACGGCAGATTTTTGGCGATGCTGGATGTCTTGGTGTAAGGAAACAACTTGCTCACCAATGAGGTGTCCACGCCGACGGCCAATTCTGCGGGCGGCGCAATCCCCAGGGCGGACAGAGTGCGCGGCCCGGCGATGCCGTCCGCCACCAAGCCCACGCCGGACTGCCAGGCGCGCAGGGCAGTCTCGGTGTCGGCGTCGAATTCATTGCCGGCGGCCAGACCGGGATAAGCCGCAGCGCCGTCGCCCAAGGCCTTGCGCAAGGCTTTCTTCAGCGTAGCGACCTGTTTGCCGGTGTTGCCCCGCATCAGCAGTAACATTTTGATGTTCGCGCTTTCCATTTTATTCGCCTCCCTCGCGGTGGTTGAACAACGAAAAACAATATTGTTAACTACCCGGCAGGGTGGTTAACGGAAGTCTGGTTGCCGGCATTCTGGACAATTGATTTGCTTTATACAATAGGCCGAAATGCCTATGTATTTCGGCCTATATATTCCGGCCTGGAGAGGCGCGTTTTCTGTTTGGACGAGGGGGTTCGGGCCGCCTGTTCCGGGAAACCCGCTGCGCACCGGGTTTTGCCGTGCGGGGAGGGCGGCTGCGGCGGCGCGGTATAATGCGCGCCCTGGTTGTGGTTCGACAAGCTCACCACAAACGGCCTAATAATTTTCCTTGGAGTTGCCTTGTTCAAGCTTATCGGTTTCATTGCGGGTTATTACTTTTTCGGATTCTTCGGGGCGTTGCTCGGCCTGTTCGCCGGGTCGGTCATTGATCGCATGCGGGCGCTTGGCGCCGGCGCGCTGAACCCGCTGAAGAATGCGCTTCGTCAGGCGGTGTTCCTCGAGACGGTGTTCATCTCGATGGGCAAGCTGGCCAAGGCCGACGGGCAGGTCTCGCAGGTCGAGATCGACCATGTCGAGCAGTTCATGTAGAAACTCGGCATGGCAGAGGGGCATCGCCAGCAGGCGATTAAATTGTTCAAGCAGGGAGCCGATCCGGCGTTTGACATCGAGCCGACCTATCATAGATTAAAGGGGCCGTGGTCGAATTCAAAGTCGAGACCTACTTCTTGAGGAATATTTCCGGCTCTATGCCGACCTGTCTAAGGATGGCGCGGAGCGTGCCTTCCGGCATGTCGCCTGGATGATTGGGAAGAGTGGGATAGCGGCGGTGCTTCTCCGGGTTGAACCAGATTTCATGGGAGCCTGCCGCCCGGCGGTCGAATTCGAAGCCCAGTTGCTTCAATCGCCTGATGATCACCCGATAGCTGAAGCCGGTCAGCCGCCCCATCAGGCATTCACGATCATCGGGTAATCGAAGGATTCCGCCGCCTGTGGCAGCAGTCGTTCGACATGGCGCGCCTCCTGAGCCTCGATCAGCCGCTTTGCCACATCCTGTGCGATCTCGATCGTCTCCTGAATCGTGCGCCCTTGTGCGATCAGCCCCTGCCCCTCATCGGAGGTCGCCAGATAGAGCCCTTCCGGCAACCTCTCGATATGCAAATTCACAATACGTTCCATCATTTATCCTTCACGATAGCGGCTGTTAGTAGCCCGCGCAGGGCGCAATTATATTATTGCGCCTAATGTCTTTCACATTTCACCGCAACTTCTGCGTCCCACACACCACATCCGCATTCTGCCCGCGATGGCGCAGCGCATGGTCGATCAGCACCAATGCCAGCATCGCTTCGGCGATCGGTGTGGCGCGAATTCCTACACACGGATCGTGGCGGCCTTCGGTGGAGACCATCACGGCTTCGCCCGCCTTGTTGATCGAGCGGCGCGGGATGCGGATGCTGGAGGTCGGTTTGACCGCGTAGTGCGCGACGATGTCCTGCCCGGTGGAGATGCCGCCGAGGATGCCGCCCGCGTTGTTGGACAGAAATCCCTGCGGCGTGAGTTCGTCGCCGTGTTCGCTGCCTTTCTGCGCGACGCAGCCGAAGCCAGCGCCGATCTCGACGCCCTTCACCGCATTGATGCCCGTCAAGGCGTAGGCGATTTCGGCATCGAGACGGTCGAACACCGGCTCGCCCCAGCCGACCGGGACGTTGTGCGCCACCACGGCGAGTTTCGCGCCGATGGAATCGCCGGACTTGCGCAGCGCATCCATGTAGTCTTCCAGCGATTGCACCACGCCGGCATCCGGCGCGAAGAACGGGTTGTTGTTCACGTCTTCCCAGCTCTTGAATGGAATGATTATCTCGCCGAGTTGCGCGAGGTAGCCGCGCACCGTCACGCCGTATCTTTCATTCAGCCATTTCTTCGCGATCGCGCCCGCCGCGACGCGCCCTGCGGTTTCGCGCGCCGATGCGCGTCCGCCGCCGCGATGGTCGCGGATGCCGTATTTCTGCCAGTATGTGTAGTCGGCGTGGCCGGGACGGAAGGTCTCGGCGATGTTGCCGTAGTCCTTGCTGCGCTGGTCTTCGTTGCGGATCAAGAGCGCGATCGGCGTGCCGGTGGTCTTGCCGTCGAACACGCCAGAGAGGATTTCCACGGTGTCCGATTCGCGCCGCTGTGTGACATGGCGCGAGGTACCGGGCTTGCGCCGGTCGAGGTCGGGCTGTATGTCGGCCTCGCATAATGCCAGCCCTGGTGGGCAACCATCCACTATGCAGCCGATCGCCGCGCCGTGCGATTCGCCGAACGAAGTCACCGTGAACAAGGTGCCGAAGGTGTTTCCAGACATGGCCGCATCTCGCTAAATTGACATAGTAAGTCTAACATATACGCACCTTTGTACTCACGCTGTGAAATTCCATGAGAGCCATTCTGATGACCGCTCCCGGCAACCCGGACGTGCTGCAGCTGCGCGATATTCCCAAGCCGGAGCTCCCCTCACCGCATCATCTGCGCGTAAAACTCGCTGCCGCCGGGATCAATCCGGTGGACACCAAGCTGCGCGCCAAACCCACCTACTATCCCGACAAACTGCCCGCGATACTCGGCTGTGACGGTGCGGGCATTGTCGAAAAAACCGGCCATGCGGTATCGCGCTTCAAAGTGGGCGACGCAGTATTTTTCTGCAACGGCGGCATTGGCGACGAGCCGGGCAATTATGCCGAGTACACCACGCTGCACGAGGATTACTGCGCGGCCAAACCCGCCAATCTGTCGCTGCAAGACAGCGCCGCGCTGCCGCTGGTATTGCTTGCCGCGTGGGAAGCGCTGATCGAGCGTGCCAATCTGCAAGCCGGACAAACCATTCTGATCCATGCCGCTGCCGGAGGTGTGGGGCATGTCGCCGTGCAGCTCGCGCATCACTTTGGTGCGCGCATCGCGGTAACGGTAGGCGACAATAAAAAAGCCGGGCTGGTGCACGGGCTGGGCGCGGAGAAAATCATCAACTACCGCGCGCAGGATTTCGTGCAGGAGACATTGAACTGGACGGAAGGCAAGGGCGCGGACGTGGTATTCGACACCGTAGGCGGTGAGACTTTTTTGCGTTCGCTGAATGCGGTGCGCATTGGTGGCGAAGTGGTCAGTCTGCTCGCCACGCCGCTCGCTGCTGCGGACGTGCAACTGGCGCGGTTGCGCAATCTGTCGCTGGGCTTCGAGCTGATGCTCACGCCGCAGGTGCTGATCCGGCACGGCGAACGGGTGCGCCAGCGCAGGATTCTGGAGCAGGGCGCGCAACTGGTCGAAGCGGGCAAGCTCGGTGTGCTGGTATCGCACAAACTGCCGCTGGAAGAGGCGGCGGAGGCGCACCGTTTGATCGAGCAGGGCGGTATGCTGGGCAAAATTATTTTGCTGATGGGCTGATTTCCGTTTTCGCGGCGTGCGCGAATCACGCACCAGCCTACTTTAACCATCCCTTGCGATGGAAAAACCAGAATGGCAGCACTATGGAAGCTGCCATCAGCGACAAGGCAAACGGGTAGCCGTTGATCCATTCCAGTTCCGGGATATGCCTGAAATTCATCCCATAAATGGAGGCGATCAGCGTGGGCGGCAGCAGCGCCACCGCAGCCACCGAAAACAGGCGCACGATCTTGTTCTGGTTGATGTTGATGAAGCCGACCGTGGCATTCATCAGAAAGTTGATTTTGTCGAACAGGAAGGCGGTGTGCCCGTCCAGCGAATCGATGTCCTGCATGATCTGGCGCGCTTCTTCCATCTGCCCCGGCGCAAGCAGCTTGCTGCGCATCAGGAACGAGACCGCGCGGCGCGTATCCATCAGGTTGCGGCGGATGCGCCCGTTCAGGTGTTCCGCGTGGGCGATGCTGGACAGCACCGCGCTGGCCTGTTTGTCGCTGAGCGTGTTGTTCAGCACTGTGCCGCTGATTTCACCGAGATCGGCATAAGTCTCTTCCAGCGCATCGGCAGAAAATTCCACATCCGATCCGTACAGATCGACCAGTACATCGAGACTATCCGCGATAGGATCGGGCTGCCCATGAGAGTGCAAGCGGAAACGCTGGAAGACCGGCGTGTCTTCGTCATGCACGCTGAACAGCATGTTACCGGACAGCACGAAGGCGGCGATGACGCTGCGCGAATCGCTTTCCTTGCCGAGCAGGAAATCCGAGCGCAAATGCAGTTCATCGTTTTCTTCATAGAAGCGCGCGCTTGCTTCGATGTCGCGCAAATGTTCCGCTTGCGGCAGGATGACCGAAAAAGCCTTGGCCACCCATTCGCGCTCGTCTTCGCCGGGCGCGATGGCATCCACCCAGATCGGCTTGCGCGTGGCAACCTCATCCGGCTGGATGCTGGCCAGTCGTCCGTTGTTCAGCGTGAAGAGGTTGAGCATGCCTGCGTTCCTGTTGTTTGACTTGGGGAATTATCCGCCACCCGCGCGCAAAGGGAAACGTGCCAGCACCCGGTAATCCCTCAATCCGTCGCCGGGTACGGACTGTACCAGCGCGAAATTTTTGATTTTCCAGCATACCGGCTGCATCGCGGGCAGCGGCGGTATCAATTCCGCCCGGCCGGAGGCTGGTTGCGGATGGTCTGCCTTTGGCACATCGCTCCAGCGCGCATTGCGCAATAGCGTGACATGCGGCTGGTATTCGCGCCGGTCGAATGCGAAGCGATGCGCGGCCAGGCGCTCCCCCAGCGCATCGGCCAGTTGCAGCAGTTGCGGCGGCACATGGCGCGGTGCGGCATACACGATGTGGTTATGCCCCCAGTAGCGCGCTTCGTCGAAACACAACTCGAAGCTTTCCCCGCTGACCTCCTGCGCCGCCCGTTGCAATACTGCCAAACCATGGAGTGCCACGTTGCCGATGAATGCCAGCGTGGTGTGCAATGTTTCGCCGCGCATCGCGCGTCCGCCGCACAGGTGTTTCAGCGGCGCTCGCCACGCGGCCAATTGTGCGCGCCCGGTAGCCGTTGGCCATAGCGCAAAAAATACCCGCGCCGTTGCGCGGTCGAGTGAATGCTTCATCCTTGAGACGGCAACCAGATTACGAAGAACACGAAGGATAAGAGGCAGCGCGCAGGATGGCTCTGGAAACGCACGCTATCCCTACGCAGCTTTCTTCGCCGCCTTTGCCCTGGTTGTTGCGGTCTTGGTCGCAGTCGTCTTCGCCGCCGTTTTGGGTTTAGCGGTTTTCGCCTTGGCAGCAGGTTTTTTCGTCGTTTTGGCCTTCCCTTTCCCACCTTTCGCTGCCTTGGCGGCGATCAATTCCAGCGCCTCTTCCAGCGTGATGGTATCCGGTGAGACATCCTTGGGTAAGGTGGCGTTGATTTTGCCGTGGCGTGCATAAGGGCCGTAGCGTCCGCTGCAAATCTCCACGCTGGCCTTGTCGTCCGGGTGGTCTCCCAGCACGCGCAATACGGTGTTGCCTTCCCTCGCCTGCGCCAGCAGTTCCACCGCGCGCTCCAGCCCGATGTCGAAGATGCTGTCACTGCGCGGGATGGATTTGAACTTGCCATCGTGACCGATGTAGGGACCGAAACGGCCGATATTGACGATGACTTTCTTGCCGGTTTCGGGGTGCGCGCCGAGTTCGCGCGGCAGCGCCAGCAACTCTAGCGCGCCGGCTAAATCGGCTTGTTCGAGGGGCATTTCTTTCGGCCAGGAGACGCGCTTGGGCTTGGCTTTTTCGCCTTTTACCGCTTCGCCGAGCTGCACGTAATGACCATAGGGACCGCGCAATAGCAATACAGGCTGCTGGGTATCCGGATGTGTGCCCAGTTCCACTCTTGCCGAGGCATCGTCCTGCGTTTCGCCGCTCAGGCTGCGTTTGTATTTGCACTCCGGGTAGTTGGTGCAACTGATGAAGCTGCCGTAGCGGCTGAGTTTTTTGGCGAGCGGTTTGCCGCATTCCGGGCAGGTTTCGTCGAGCAGCTCAACCGGCCGGTCGATGTCGGCTTTCTGTTTGATCAGGCTGGAAAAACCCTTCCAGAATTCGCCCATCACGGCGATCCAGTCGCGCTTGCCTTCGGATACTTCGTCCAGCTCATTTTCAAGATTCGCGGTGAAGCCGTAATCCACATAGCGCGTGAAATGTTCGGTCAGGAATTTGGTGACCACGCGCCCGACATCGGTGGGCATGAAACGCTTCTTGTCCAGAATGGCGTACTCACGGGCCTGCAGCGTGGAAATGATGGTGGCGTAAGTGGAAGGGCGGCCGATGCCGTGCTCTTCCAGCGTCTTGACCAGGCTGGCTTCGGTGAAGCGCGGCGGCGGTTGGGTGAAGTGTTGTTCGCCGTAGAGCTTGTCGAGCGGCAACAGGTCGCCTTCGACCAGCGGCGGCAGCTTGCCGCCATCCTCTTCTTCGGCATCGTCCACGTCTTCCATGTATACGCTGATAAAGCCGGGGAACACCAGCGTTTGCCCGGAGGCGCGGAACAGGGTGTCATCGCTGCTCAAGCGTATGTCCACGCTGACGGTGTCGAAGCGCGCTGGCGCCATCTGGCACGCCAGCGTGCGCTTCCAGATCATTTCATACAGGCGCAATTGATCGACGTTCAGATGCTCGCGTACCTGGTCCGGCGTGCGCAGGATCGAGGTCGGGCGGATCGCCTCGTGCGCTTCCTGTGCATTTTTGGATTTACTCTTGTACGCTGGCTGTTTGGCCGGCAGGTAGTCGGTAGCGAAGTTATCCTTGATGTAATCGCGTATCTCGGCGACCGCTTCGTTGGCCAGATTCACCGAGTCGGTACGCATGTAGGAAATCAGACCGACCGTCTGGCCGCCGATGTCCACGCCCTCATACAGCGCTTGCGCGGTACGCATGGTGCGCTCTGAAGTCATGCCGAGTTTACGCACCGCTTCCTGCTGCAGCGTGGAAGTGGTGAACGGCGCGGCGGCATAACGCTGCTTGGCCTTTTTTTCGACGCGCACTACCTTGGGCGGCAGCTTGGCGTCATTCAACCTGGCGATGATGGTGTCGTATTCGGCCTGGTTGCCGATGCTGAGCTGCTCCAGCTTCTTTCCCTGATACTGGAACAGCCTGGCGCTGAACGGCTGGTGATCTTTGTGGCTGTCCAAGTGCACGGTCCAATATTCCTGGCTCCTGAACGCCTCGATCTCCAGTTCGCGCTCGACGATCAATCGTAGCGCCGGACTCTGCACACGGCCGGCGGAAAGTCCGGTGCGGATCTTGCGCCATAGCAGCGGCGACAGATTGAATCCGACCAGGTAGTCCAGCGCGCGCCGCGCTTGTTGCGCATTCACCAGCGGCATTGAGATTTCGCGAGGGTGAGCGACCGCTTCGCGCACTGCCGATTGGGTGATTTCGTAAAACACCACGCGCTGCATGTTCTTGCCCTTGAGTGCGCGTTTGCTTTTCAGCAGCTCGGAAATATGCCAGGCAATGGCTTCCCCTTCGCGGTCAGGGTCGGGTGCGAGCAGGATGTTGTCGGCGTCGGCGGCAGCCTTGGCAATGGCATCGACATGCTTGCTGTTGCGCGCGATGGTTTCATACTGCATGGCAAAGCCGTTGTCGGGGTCGACCGCGCCGGTCTTGGGGACCAGATCGCGCACATGGCCATACGATGCGAGCACTTCAAAATCCTTGCCCAGATATTTCTTGAGCGTTTTGGCCTTGGCCGGAGATTCGACGATGAGAAGATTGGTTGCCATGCGTGAGTTAATGTAGTTGCGTGGAATGTGCCGGGACAAGAAGCTCCTCAACCAGCAGCGGATCGATGTGCTCATGGCGATTCCACAACACCATCAGCATGATCAGCTTGAGCTTGTCCAGACCAAGGTTCTCCTGTTGCAGCGCCACGGCGCGGTCAAGGATCATCTCGCGCTCGACGGCGGAGATGATCTGCTGCTGCTCGGCAAACACCAGAAACTGGCGCGCCTCGATGCCGATGCGCAGGCATTCCAGTTCGGCGAAATGGCGGACGCCGGCGTGCTGCAGATCGGCGGGATAATTGCCGGAATTCTGCTGCTGCAGCGCCGACAGCCAGGTCAGCGCATCGCTGATTTCTTCTTCTTCGAAGCCGACCGCGGAGAGCTTGCGCGACAATTTGTCCGGCTCGGGATAACTGCCCGCATCGAAATAACTTTCAAATAAATACATCAGAATTTCGAACATGATTTTATGTGTGATTCAATGAATTCGTTGGTATAAGCCGCCGGGTAACGCGCTGACGCGCCCCTCCAGTTCGAGCACCAACAGCATGGCGGATAGCTCGGCCATCGTCAAGCTGCAACGCGTACAGAGCGTATCCAGGTCGACCGGATCGAAGCCGAGCTGCCCCAGCAGCGCAGAGTCTGCGCCTTGTGCGGCAGGGCTGGACGCGGGCAGCGCGGGCAGGCAACTTCCCAATTCCTCGAGAATATCTTGCGCGGTTTCGACCAGTTTGGCGCCTTGTTTGAGCAGTGCGTGGCAGCCCTTGCTTTGCGGTGCGTGGATCGAGCCGGGAATGGCAAACACGTCCCTGCCCTGCTCCAGCGCCAGCCGCGCGGTAATCAGCGAGCCGCTTTGCAGCGATGCTTCCACCACCAGGCAACCGGCGCTCATGCCGCTGATGAGACGGTTACGGCGCGGAAAGTTGGTGGCCAGCGGCGGGGTGCCGAGTGGAAATTCCGAGATCAGCGTGCCCTGGCTGGCGAGCGCGTGCGCCAGATCGCGATTGGCGGCGGGGTAGACCTTGTCCAGACCGGTACCGATCACGCCGATGCTGCTGCCACGGCCTTGCAATGCGCCGCGATGCGCGGCGGCGTCGATACCGTGCGCCATGCCGCTGATGATGCATAACCCGGCATCGCTCAATGATTTGGCGAATGCTTCTGCGTTGTTGATGCCTTGCTGCGTGGCATTGCGGCTGCCGACCACGGCCAGCGCGGGTTGGTTGAGCAGGTCAAGCCGTCCCTTCACATACAACAGCAGCGGCGGGTCGGTAATGTTCAGCAGGGCTTGCGGGTAGTCGCTTTCGGCGAGAGTGACGATGCGGTTGTTGCTGTCTTCCAGCCAGGCCAGTACCGGAGCGAGCAAGTCGTCATCGATGCCTTTGCCGATCTCGGCGGCGATATCCGCCTTGACGATGGCTTTGAGAGAACCGGCGGAGGCGGCAAAAACCGCTTCCGGCGAGCCGAATTCCTTCAGCAGGCAGCGTGCGCCTTCGCCGCCCAGACCGCGCGTCAGGCTGAGCGCCAGCCAAGCATTAAGTGAAGCATCGGGAATCACGCTCGCTGTGTTCTGCGGGGGTGTCTTAAGGAGTCTGGGCGCGATCCAGCAACTGCACCGGCAAACGGGTTTGCATCACCAGCGCGTAGGACACTTTTTCAAACACGCGGAAAACGAAGATCAACCCGTAGCGTTCATCTGGCAAGGTGAAGTGCTTGCCCTCGCTGTTCACCATTTCTCCCTTGTGGTACAGAGCCAGCACATGGCCGTTTTCCAAGCCATCCCGCTTGCCTTTGCTCAGTGTGATGATAGTGTTTTGTCCGCCCTGCGAAACGCCGCCGTAAATGGAAATCACGCTTGCGGAAATGTTGCTGTCAGGCGACCGTGGCAGGTAATTGCTGGTCATTTCCACGGAAGGCGCAACCAATCGGTCGCCATTATAAATTTCCTGTACGGATTGTGTGATGATGACGGTGCTGACGTCCGCAAATTTGGTTACTTCGGCGTTGCCCAGATAGGTGGCCTCCACGCCCAATGGCTCATTGGTATCCGGGTCAACAAATGTTTTGCCCGTACGATAAACCTGCCACTTATTGCCCTTGTCCGAGGATAGTCCCTCCACAAAGCCGGTATCGTGGGCGCCAAGTATGACGCGTCCTTCGCGTGCGCCGATCAGCGTCGGCGCATCCTGTAATGCGCCCTCTTCGATGACCAGCGGATGACTCAGGAACGGCGCGATGGCACTGGCGGGAATGCTCTGGATGGCATCGTGATCACTATGATCTGCGCGTACCTTGGGCGAAAGTTTGACCACTCTGCTGTCACCGGCTTGACCGATGCGCAGTGTGCCGTTGGCACGATCAAGAATGATCACATCGCCCGGATAAATCCAGTGCGGATCCTTGATGGTGTCCTTGTTCATGCCCCAGATATACGGCCATTTCCATGGGTCGGTGAAGAATTTTCCGGAGATGTCCCACAACGTGTCGCCCTTGACGACTACGTGTCGATCCGGCGCGTCGCTGCGCAGTTGCGGATGGGCATCGGGTGGGGCAGCAAAGGCCAGGGCAGGCAACAGAAAGCAAATCAGCGATATAATCTTGCGCATGGAAAACTCCGGCAGAATCAATATAAAAGGCACGCGATGCTGCTGCGTTGCGTTAAATTCTGCATCCAGTCCTATAAATTAGCAAGCATTTATGGAGCGAGTATGGCAATACTGAAGATTTTGCAGTATCCCGATAAACGGCTGCACAAAGTGGCGCGGAAGGTTGAGCAGGTCAAGGAAGCCACCCGCGAACTGGTGTGCGACATGGCGGAGACCATGTATGCCGCACCCGGTGTCGGCCTGGCGGCAACGCAGGTGGACGTGCATGAGCAGATCATCGTGTTGGACATTTCCGAAGCGCACAATCAGTTAAGGGTGTTCATTAATCCGGAAGTTATCGCCAGCAGCGGCGAGGAGGAAGGCGAGGAGGGCTGTTTGTCGGTGCCGGGCATTTATGAAAACGTGCGTCGCGCGGAAAAAGTCACGGTGCGCGCGCTCAACGAAAAAGGCGACTCATTTACGCTGGAGGCGGATGGCTTTCTGGCGGTATGCATTCAGCACGAGATAGATCACTTGCGCGGCAAGGTGTTTGTCGAACATTTGTCGCAACTCAAACAAATCCGGATTCGCGCCAAGCTGAAGAAACGCCTTCGTGAAACCTTGTAAAAACCCATACACAACCACCGTGCTCGCTAATGCCACATTGACTAACCAAGGTTAAACAACAATATCCAAGATTCAGGAAGCGTTTGGCACGAAGCACGCGGTCAAGACGGCCTTTCACAAATAATGAAACACGAGCCCTGCTGGTTTAGTGATTGACGTACGGACATTAATGACCGACTATACGACCTATGAAAGGCAGCGAATTTCTGAAAAAGCTCAAGGTTTTTGCAGAGCGTAAAGGCTGTCATTATGAGTGGCGGCCCGACGAAGGCAAGGGCAGCCACGGCGCTCTTTATGTGAACGGACAGAAAACCATCGTGCGCAATTTGAAAGATGAATTAAAAACTGGAACCTTTCATGCCATGCTCAAACAACTGGGCATAAAAGAAAGCGACCTGCACAAATAGAGGGACACCATGAAAACTTACGACTACGCATTCCGGTTCACCAAAGAAGACGACGGCTGGGTTATCACTTGTCGCGACCTTCCTGAAGCCATTTCTCAGGCCGAAGCGAACGAGGATCGAATTGACGTCGCGGAAGGTTGTTTGCAAGCCGCGCTTGAGTCTCGCATTCGCGACAACGAGCCATTACCTGTTGTCAGCAAGCCGCGTCGGGGTGAGGTGATGGTTTCTCCGCCTGCCGCCACCGCTGCAAAGGCCGCGCTTTATGACGCGATGCGCGAAGCGGGTATTTCCAAAATGGAGCTTGCCCGCAAGCTGGGAATTGACGAAAAAGAAGTCCGCAGGATGCTGGATGCCGGACATGGTACAAAGCTCCCGCGCATTGCCGAGGCGGTAGAAGCCTTGGGGCGGCATTTGCATATTGCGCTGGTTTGATCGGTGACAATAAAAGCAGTTTGGATTTCGGGTGTCGGCACTTTCCTCAAGTAGAATGCGCTGGTGTCCCGATGTTCTATTCTCAGCCTAATGCTGTTCACCTGAAGGAGCCATCATGCCTGATCTCGCAACTATTGGTGCCGCACTCAGCAGTCTTAAAACAGCTTCTGAAATTGTCAAATTTCTCCGCGAATCTGACCTGTCATTGGAGCGTGCAGAGCTAAAATTGAAGCTTGCTGACTTGGTGAGCGCCTTGGCAGACGCGAGGATTGACCTAGTTGAGGTGCAAGAATCTCTGGCAGCCAAAGATAAAAAAATCGCAGAACTTGAGGAGGCATTCGATTGTAAGGACGCGATGGTGCGTCGCTACGATGCTTATTATGTAGCCGATCCAGACGGGCAGCCTACGGGTATTCCATTTTGCCTTCGCTGTTGGGAAACAGACCACAAGAAACGTCAGTTGGTTCTTTCGTCGAAAGATCGCCACATGCGTGTTTGCACATCATGCGGGCACCAGTATGGTAACAGTCGGGTGGAAGACCTTTAACCACCGAGTAGGTGAAAAAACCGACCCTTTTGTTTCCTTTATGTTAGCCGGAACCATCTATGCGCCGCGAAGAGTTTGAGCAGCATTTCTTCGACTATCGTAAGTACTTGCGCGAGGAGATTCATCGCTTCCGCGACTGCGTAGCGGTCTATCGGCAAATTCAAGAATGCAAGGAGGATAGGTTGGAAGCCATTAATCAAGCCCCAGCCTTTTTCGGCGTTGTCGAAGGCGCACTCTTCACGAGCATAGTCCTGTGGGGCGATAAGCTGTTCGACGAAAAAGGAGAACGCGGCTTGTTCAACTTCCTTACGTTTGTTGAACAGAATAAGAAGTGGCTAACCACTGCCGAGTTGCAGCACCGCAAAGGATATCCCGACGGTCATTGGATGCTCGAAGGCAGAATTCCGATAACTGCTGAGTCAATTGAGCAAGACCGTCAGAAAATTCGCTCCTTGGAAGCTTTTAAGAGCTTTCGGATTCGCCGGGACAAGTTTCACGGTCACTTTGACAAGGAGTACTTTTTCGACCGCCAGAAGCTTCACTCGGATGCTCCAATCAGATGGGGCGCCCTTGAAGAAGCGGGGAATATTATGGGGGCTATGCTCAACAACTACTCTACGGATTTCGATGGAGCCCTTTTCGCTTGGGATACATTGAATATTGACGACCTCGACGTGCTTCTCCGAAACGCAAGGTATGGCACTCAAACGAATGCTGATTAACTCGTTATTCCAACAGACCTTGCAGAGACAATTTTTACGTTGAAAAAGCTCCCACAATGACCGATGCCGATGCAACTAGACTTTCAGGAGGCAACTCCGACGCGACACGACTTGTCGGTGAACCCTATCGTATGCGACTTGCGCCCGGCGTTGCAGCAGCAACCGACAACAAGACACGTATTGCTCAGGAAGGTTATCTCTGGCGTCATTGGCTTTCAGCCTCTCAGCGATGAACAACTCGCGAAAATCCTCGACCAAATTATCGCGGAGAAGTCGCGCATGTTTGAGGCTGAGAAGGGCCTGAGAATTAAAGTCGATCAGCTTGCCAGAAAAGCATTGCTCGACCGTGGATACAGCCCAGACCTGGGCGCGCGCCCGCTGGAGCGCGCAGTAGATGAAATGATTGTTCAGCCATTGGTTGATGCGTGGTTTGGCAATCGGCTAAGGACTGGCACGGTGCAATTCTCAGCTTCGGGTGAGAATACGATCACTTTTTCGCAAGACTAACAAACAGGAATTCGCAAGATGGAGCAGACATTGACGTTGACCTTTATGAGCGGATCGCGCGACGGCGAGGTGGTGCACCTTACACCCACTGGCTCACCGTCGTCGGTGTCTATTGGGCGAACTGCGCCTTGCGAGTTGGTGTTATCCGATGATCCCGATATGTCGCGCCGCCATGCGCGAATCTTCTGGAGTGGGTCATCTTGGATGCTTGAAGACATGGGCAGTAGTAATGGAACCTTCGTCGGAGAGTTTCAAAACGAACGGAAACTGGCTGCACCTGCCACGATAAAGGAAGGCGAGATTTTTCGTGTTGGGCTGACGCGCTTACGTTCGGGCGGCGCGAAGGACGAACGTGTTGCGGTTGCTGGGGCGGCTGCGGTGGCGAAGGGGAAATGATCTTGCCACTAGACATTGAATGTAATTGGGAATCTTGTCCGTTCATGCCGATTGCACCATTTTTTGCCTTGCCTCGGCTTCACTCGTTACGTTGCGCAGAGGTTTTTATCGGATCAAATTTTTTATGAAAATCATTTTTGCCGGCACGCCACAGTTTGCGGCCAGCGCGTTGGCTGCGCTGCTCAGGGAGCATCGGGTCGTTGCGGTGCTGACCCAGCCGGACCGCCCCGCCGGACGTGGTATGCAGCTTACTGCCAGCCCGGTGAAGCAGCTTGCGCTGCAACACGGTTTGCCGGTATTGCAACCAGATACATTGAAAAACGCGGAGGCGCAGCGCGCGATTGCCGCGCTGGAGGCCGACGTGATGGTGGTGGCCGCTTACGGGCTGATTTTGCCGCAGGCCGTGCTGCAACTGCCGCCTTATGGCTGCCTCAACATTCACGCCTCGCTGTTGCCGCGCTGGCGCGGCGCGGCACCGATCCAGCGCGCAATCATGGCGGGCGATGCCGAGACCGGCATCACCATCATGCAGATGGACGCGGGGCTGGATACGGGCGCCATGCTGTTGCGCCGGGCTTGCCCGATCGCGCCGGAGGATAACGCGCAGACCTTGCACGACAAGCTGGCTGAGCTGGGGGCAGGCAGCATTCTCGAGGCGTTGCGGCTGTTGCAGGAACAACAACTCACGCCGGTCAAGCAGGACGATGCGGTGGCGACCTATGCTGCCAAGTTGCTCAAGAGCGAGGGCAAGATCGACTGGCGGCAGGGCGCGCGACAGCTCGAACGCGCGGTGCGCGCCTTCAATCCCTTTCCGGTGTGTCATGCCGAGTTTAACGGCGCGCCGATAAAAATCTGGCAGGCTGCGCTGCAGGAAGGCACACAGGGCGAAGCAGGCAGGGTGCTGGCGGTGGACAAGCACGGCATCACCGTGGCTTGCGGCAACGATGCGCTGCTCCTGGAGATGTTGCAACGCCCCGGCGGCAAGGCGCAACCGGCCGCGCAGTTCTTGCAGGCAATGCCGGTCAAACCAGGCGACTGTTTTTCATAGATGCACAACATACAACTTGCCGCCGGCCAAATCGTTCAGCAGGTGCTGGCGGACGGGCGCAACCTCAATCAGGTGCTGGAGGAGTCGCTGCGCAGAAAAGCGGTATGGACTCCGGCGCAGCGCGCCGCTTTGCAGGATTTAAGCTATGGTACGCTGCGTTTTTACGGCCAATTGCGCGCGCTGTTAGGTTTGTTGCTGTATAAGCCGATGCTGGATCAGCGTATCTATTATGTGCTGCTGGTGGCACTGTACCAATTGCAATACAGCAAAGCCGCGCAGCATGCGGTGGTCGATCATGCGGTGCGCGCCGCGCAATTGCTGAATGCGAAAGTGAGCGGTCTGGTCAACGCGATCCTGCGCAATTTCTTGCGCAGCCGGGACACATTGCTGGAACAGGCCGCGCAGCATGAGGAAGGAAAATACAGCTATCCGCAATGGTGGGTCGATGAGCTGCAAACGCAGTATGGAGAACACAGTACCGCGATTCTCGAAGCGGGCAATCTGCATCCGCCGATGACGTTGCGCGTCAACCGGCGGCGCGGCACGACCGCGGATTATCTGGCGCAATTAACCGCACTGGATTTGTCTGCTCAAGTAATCGAGCCAGACGCGCTGCAACTGGGCAAACCCGTGGCGGTGGACAAGCTGCCGGGATTTTTTGATGGCATGGTCTCGGTGCAGGATGCCGGCGCGCAATACGCCGCGCACTTGCTGGACGCGCATGACGGGATGCGTGTGCTGGATGCCTGCGCCGCACCGGGCGGCAAGACTGCGCATATTCTGGAATGTGCGCAAGTAGAAATGGTTGCCGTAGACAAAGACGAGAAGCGTTTGCAGCGCGTTGCCGGGAACCTGAAACGGCTGAAACTGGATGCGCAACTGTTGGCCGGTGATGCTGCGCAGCCGGAGAAGTGGTGGGATGGCAGGCCGTTTCAGCGCATCCTCGCCGACGTGCCCTGCTCCGCCAGCGGCGTAGTGCGCCGTCATCCCGACATCAAGTGGCTGCGCCGCCGCACCGATATTGCCGGCTTTGCCGCACAACAGCTCGATATTCTGCGTGCGTTGTGGCGGCTGCTGGCGCAAGATGGTAAATTGCTCTACGCCACCTGCTCGGTTTTCCAGCAGGAGAATGAACAGGTGATCGCGGCGTTCCTGGCGCAACAGCCGGATGCGCGCCGGTTGTCAGTGGTCCTGCCGGAGCATAGCGAAGGACAGTTGTTACCCAATGACCAGCACGACGGATTTTTTTATGCATTGCTGCACAACAGAGGACAGAAGACAGATGGCAGATGACAGAAAGTCTTCTGACCTGTTTCTGCGCCCTGATGAATCTCTACGATTCTGCATGGCATGTTTCAAGCGCGGCATCCTTGCCGTTGTCTGTCTTCTGATGAAACTACTGGCCATTCCACTTGGCAATCCCCCAACAATTGCTAAGTGGCTGGTTATGTCCTTTGTCCTCTGCCCTATGCTGGCGTCAGCCGAGGGTATTTCCGTCAACAAGGCAGAGGCGCGTCTGAGCGAGGACGGCTATCAACTCTCCGCCAGTTATAACGTCAACCTGACTTTTGCGGCACAGCAGGCACTGGAACGCGGGGTCCCGCTTTATTTCGTGGGTGAATTTTTACTGACGCGCCCACGCTGGTATTGGCTGGATGAGGAAATTTTTCAGAGTGAGCATACCGTCAAGCTTTCCTACAATGTGCTGACGCGGCAATACCGCATTTCGCGCGGCGCGCTGTTTCAGAATTTTGCCAGCCTTGAAGATGCGCTGAATATTTTGGCCAGGCAGAGTTCAACAGTGATTCCGGCAGAGGTGGTCAGCAAGGATGGTAGCTATATTGCGGCAGCGCGCTTGCGTCTGGATGTGGCGCAATTGCCCAAACTGTTGCAGGTCAATGCGCTGACCGGCAAGGATTGGACGCTTAATTCCGACTGGTATCGCTGGGTGATCAATACGGCAGAAATGACGGTAAACAGCGAAGGCAAGACGGAGTGATGGGGCGATGAGGAATCTGATTTTCGTCAGTATCGTCATCGGCGGTGTGTTGCTGTCTCTGCTGTCCAGCAGCAGCGCGAATACCGAAGTATTTTCGCTCAATTATTACATTCTGCTCGGCCTGACCGGCGCGCTGGCGCTTTGTCTGATGGGGCTGGTGGGCTATCAATTGTGGCGGCTGCGCAATAAGCTGAAGAACCGGGTCTTTGGCGCCAAGCTGACTACGCGGCTGGTGCTGTTTTTCACGCTGATCGCGGTGCTGCCAGGCATTTTTGTTTATGTGGTGTCGGTGCAATTTCTGGGCAAGAGCATCGAATCGTGGTTTGACGTGCGCGTCGAGAAAGCGCTGGAAGGCGGCCTCAATCTTGGCAGAAGCGGGCTCGACAACAGCCTGAAGGAGCTGACCAAGAAAACCCAGTTCATCGCGCTGTTGTTGGCAGAGAAAAAGCCGGAGCAGTATCAGCGCGCGCTGGAGCAATTGGTGGATGAAGCCGTAACGCAGGAAGCCGCCTTATTTTCCACCAAGGGAAATGTGGTTGCGTTTTCTTCCAGCGGCAGCGCGCGACTGCCGGATTTACCCGACAGTGATGTGTTGCGCCTGGCGCTGGACAAAGGCGAATATGCGGTAATCGATGCCATACCGGAAAAAGGGTTGACGCTGCGCGTCATGGTGACGGTGAATTCCAATATAAACCGGGGCGGGCGGTATGTGCTGCAATTTACCCAGCCGGTGCCGAAGCAGGTCGAGGCGGATGCGGAAATGGTGCAGGCGGTATACCGCGATTATCAGGAATTGACGCTTTCGCGTCTCGGCCTGAAGCGGCTGTATGCAATTACCTTGACGCTGTCGCTGCTGGTGGTGCTGCTGACTGCGGTGTCGGCGGCATTTTTTATCAGCGGGCGGCTGGGCGCTTCGCTGGAGGCGTTGGCGGAAGGCACGCGCGCGGTGGCGCAAGGCGATTTCACCGGGCAGCATCCGATACAAAGCAGCGATGAACTGGGTGCGTTGACCGGCCTGTTCAACCAGATGACGCGCCAGCTGTTCGAGGCAAAGCAAGCCAGCGAGCAGCAGCAGCGCGAGGTGGAAGGCGCCAAAATTTACCTGGAAAGCGTGCTGACCCACTTGTCTTCCGGTGTGCTGGCGCTGGATGAGGAGTTGCGCCTGCGTTCGGTGAACACCAGCGCGGCGCAAATTCTCGGCGCGCCTTTGCAGGAAATGCAGCGCATGTCATTAGGCCAGATTGCAGAAAAATATAGTTTACTTAAATTGTTTTGTCAGACCGTCACAGAGGCTTTTGGCGAAATAACCAACGGCGAATGGCAGCGGCAGATAGAACGCATGAGCAGAAATGGCAACCAGATTCTGCTGATCCGCGGAACGCGCCTGCCGCAGGGCGGCGAGGCCGGTTATGTCGTGGTATTCGACGACATCAGCCATCTGTTGCAGGCGGAGCGGCAGGCGGCGTGGGGCGAGGTGGCGCGCCGTCTTGCGCATGAAATCAAGAACCCGCTCACGCCGATCCAGCTTTCGGCAGAACGCCTGCAACACAAACTCGGCAGCAAGCTGGAGGCAGGCGATGCGCAATTGTTGCAGCGCGCCACGCAAACGATTGTCAGTCAGGTTGCTGCGATGAAGAATATGGTGAGCGACTTCGCCAATTATGCGCGCGGCCCGGCATTGAAGCTGTCGCATCTGGACATGCACAAACTGATTCGGGAAGTGCTCGGCCTGTACGAAGCTAACGCCATTCCCATTGTGCTGCAACTGGAAGCGCCGCACAGCGTGGTCAATGGCGATGCGACCCGCCTGCGGCAGGTTCTTCATAATTTGTTGCAGAATGCGCAGGACGCGTTGCAGGGTGTGGCGCAGCCGCAAATAACGCTGGGCACCAGAATGCAGGATGGAAAAATTCATCTGCATGTTGAAGATAATGGTGCGGGCTTTCCCGGGAGTGTGCTGGCACGCGCCTTTGAGCCGTACATGACCACCAAGACCAAGGGAACCGGGCTGGGTCTGGCCATCGTAAAAAAAATCGTCGAGGAGCATGGCGGCCGTATCAGTATTGAAAACAACGTGGATGGCGGAGCGCGCATCAATATCAATCTGCCGCTGATTGAGGAGGTATAATGGCAAGCAAGGAAATTTTGGTGGTGGATGATGAAATCGGCATCCGCGAATTGCTCTCGGAAATTCTGTTTGACGAGGGCTATCAGGTGTATCTGGCAGAAAATGCCGAGCAGGCGCGTGTTTGCCGGCTCGAGCGCGAACCCGATCTGGTGCTGCTCGATATCTGGATGCCGGATACCGACGGTGTAACCTTGCTCAAGGAATGGGTCGAGCAGGATTTGCTGACCATGCCGGTAGTGATGATGTCCGGCCACGGCACGATAGAAACGGCAGTCGAGGCAACGCGCATCGGTGCGGTGGATTTTCTGGAAAAACCCATTGCCCTGCAAAAATTGTTAAGCACTATCGCCAAGGCAATCCGGGAAGACACGCTTAAGCCGCAGACTCAGGCGGTCGAGGCGCAAAGCCAGAAAATTACCCTGAATATCGACGGCCAGGCACAACAATTTTTCCTGCCGCTTGATTTGCCACTGCGCGAAGCGCGCGAGCATTTTGACGCGCTTTATTTTGATTACCACTTGCAGAGAGAAGTCGGCAATGTTTCACGGGTAGCCGAAAAAGTTGGCCTGGAACGCACCCATCTTTACCGCAAGCTCAAGCAACTGGGCATTAAATTTGCCAAAAAGGGCAGCGGAGACGAATCGCAGTAGGAAGCGATATCGGTGCTGCGGTATAATGGCAAGCCTAAACGGCTTACAGGTGGCTTCTAATTACGATTCGTCACGCTGCCCGGCATAACCAGCGGCCTGCAAGCTTGTTTGGTCGATTGGCAGCCCCATACTAATGACGAAATGTGAATTTTCGAAGCTTCTTAACCTAAGCCGGACAAGCCGGAACCAAAAAATGTAGGGCGGATAAAGCGCGTAGCGCGTATCCACCAATCCGCCGAGACAATCCATTGGTGGAAACGCTACGCTTTTTCCGCCCTACATTAACCTGATTCAAATTTACTTGGAAAGCCGCGCCAGTGTTTGATTTACGATACATTCTTGTCACAAATCGCGATGATTTAACCGATATAGTGACTAACCAACCCAACCCACAGAACATCCCGGAGGCAACAGGAAATGGCTGCGACACGCAACATCACCCCACCCAAGTTTAATGACATAACCAGTGCGATTCGCATGCTGGCAGTGGATGCCGTGCAAAAGGCGAACTCCGGCCACCCCGGCGCGCCGATGGGTATGGCGGAAATCGCCGAGGTATTGTGGAATCACCACTTGCGCCACAACCCGGCCAACCCGAAGTGGGCTGATCGCGACCGTTTTGTGTTGTCCAATGGCCACGGCTCGATGCTGGTTTATGCGCTGCTGCACCTGTCCGGTTATGACCTGCCGATGGATGAGTTGAAGCGCTTCCGCCAGATGCATTCCAAGACCCCCGGCCATCCTGAATACGGTTACACGCCAGGTGTGGAAACCACCGGCGGGCCGCTCGGCCAGGGCATTACCAATGCAGTTGGCATGGCGATGGCGGAAAAGCTGCTGGCGGCGGAATTCAACAAACCGGGCCACGAAATCGTCAATCACCACACCTATGTGTTCATGGGCGACGGTTGCATGATGGAAGGTATCTCGCATGAAGCATGCGCATTGGCCGGTACCTGGGGGCTGGGCAAGCTGATCGCCTTTTGGGATGACAACAACATCTCGATTGACGGCCATGTGGATGGCTGGTTTACCGACGATACTGCCAAGCGTTTTGAAGCATACGGCTGGCACGTGATTGCCGATGTGCAAGGGCATGATTCCGAAGCAGTCGATGCCGCGATCAAGGCAGGCAAGGCCGTTACCGACAAACCCACGCTGATCTGCTGCAAGACCATCATCGGTGCGGGCTCGCCGAACAAGGCCGACACCCACGACGTGCATGGCGCAGCGCTGGGCAATGATGAAGTGGCCGCGACGCGCGAACACATCGGCTGGAAATATCCGCCGTTCGAAATCCCTGCCCATGTGTACCAGGCATGGGACGCGCGCATCAAGGGCGAAGGCCTGGAGAAATTGTGGAATAACAAGCTCGCCGAATACAAGGCTGCTTTCCCGAAAGAAGCGGCTGAATTTATGCGCCGCATCAAGGGTGAATTACCGGCCAACTGGGCGGCGCATGCTGCCGACGTGATTGCCAAGACCAACGAAAAGGCTGAAACCATCGCGACCCGCAAGGCGTCGCAGAACGCCATCAATGCACTGGTTCCGGCACTGCCTGAATTCCTCGGCGGTTCCGCCGACCTGACCGGTTCCAACCTGACCAACTGGACCGGTTGCAAGCACATTCGCGGCAAGAGCACCGGTAACTACATCAGCTATGGCGTGCGCGAATTCGGCATGTCGCACATCATGAACGGCATGGCTTTGCACGGTGGTTTCCTGCCGTTCGGCGGCACTTTCCTGATGTTCTCCGAATATGCGCGCAATGCGTTGCGCATGTCGGCGCTGATGAAGCAGCGCGTGATCTATGTATTCACCCACGACTCCATCGGCCTGGGCGAAGACGGGCCGACCCACCAGCCGGTCGAGCAGACCGCTACGCTGCGCTTAATGCCCAACATGGAAGTATGGCGCCCGTGCGACACCGTCGAATCCATTGCCGCGTGGGTGGCCGCGGTCGAGCGCCGGGATGGCCCATCCAGCCTGGTGTTCAGCCGCCAGAACCTGGCGTTCCAGAAGCGCGATGCGGCGCAGATCGCCAACATCCGCAAGGGTGCCTATGTGCTGTCCGAAGCGGCAGGCGGCAAGCCACAGGCAGTGATTATCGCCACCGGTTCTGAGGTGTCATTGGCGCTGGAAGCGCAAAAAGCGCTGGCAGCAGAGGGCACCAATGTGCGCGTGGTGTCGATGCCGTCCACCAACGTGTTCGACAAACAGAATCAAGCCTATCGTGACAGCGTGTTGCCCAAGGGGGTGAAGCGCGTCGCGGTCGAGGCGGGCGTGACCGGCGGCTGGTACAAATACGTGGGGCTGGATGGCGCGGTGGTCGGCATGGATTGCTTCGGCGAATCCGCACCGGCGCCAGAGTTGTTCAAGCACTTCGGTTTTACCGCCGCCAACGTGGCGGCGACGGTGAAGAAAGTTATTGGCTGAGGATTTATTGGCAACTACATTGCAGCCAAAGAGTTTTTAATGACTAAACCCTAAGGAGAAAAAAATGACAATTCGTGTCGGTATTAACGGATTCGGCCGCATCGGACGTATGGTGCTCCGCGCAGCAGCGCAAGATTTCGCTGACATAGAGATTGTGGGCATCAACGACCTGCTCGAACCGGATTACCTGGCGTACATGTTGCGCTACGATTCCGTGCATGGCCGCTTCAAGGGCAGCGTTTCTGTCGAAGGCACTACCCTGGTGGTCAACGGCAAAAAGATCCGCCTGACCGCCGTCAAGGATCCTGCCGAATTGAAATGGAGCGAAGTGGGCGCCGATATCGTGGTCGAATCCACCGGCCTGTTCCTCACCAAGGAAACCGCTCAAAAGCATATCGCCGCAGGCGCGAAGAAGGTCATCATGTCGGCGCCGAGCAAGGACGATACGCCGATGTTCGTGTATGGCGTGAACGACAAGACATACGCCGGGCAAGCCATTATTTCCAACGCTTCGTGCACCACCAACTGTCTGGCGCCGGTCGCCAAGGTGCTGAACGACAACTGGGGCATCAAGCGCGGCCTGATGACCACGGTGCATGCCGCCACCGCCACTCAGAAAACCGTCGACGGGCCGTCCAACAAGGATTGGCGCGGCGGCCGCGGCATTCTGGAGAACATCATTCCGTCCTCGACCGGTGCCGCCAAGGCGGTCGGCAAGGTGATCCCCGAGTTGAACAAAAAACTTACCGGCATGGCCTTCCGCGTGCCGACTTCGGATGTGTCCGTGGTCGATCTCACTGTGGAGCTGAACAAGGAAACCAGCTATGCCGACATCTGCGCCGCGATGAAGGCCGCCTCCGAGGGTGCGATGAAGGGCGTGCTCGGCTACACCGACGAAAAGGTGGTCTCCACCGATTTTCGCGGTGAGAGTTGCACCTCGGTCTTCGATGCCGACGCGGGTATGGCTCTGGACGGTACTTTCGTCAAGATCGTGGCCTGGTACGACAACGAGTGGGGCTACTCCTGCAAGGTGCTGGAGATGGTGCGCGTTATCGCTAAATAATAGGGAGTGGGGAGTAGGAAGTAGGAAGTGGGTTTCACGCTTCCCACTGAGGCACGAAGTGCCGTTCCACTCCCCACTCACCACTTCCCGCTTTTCATGGAGTAAAAATGTCCGCAATTAAAATGACCAATATGGCTCTTTTTGGCAAGCGCGTCCTGATCCGTTCGGATCTCAATGTGCCCGTCAAGGATGGCAAAGTCACCTCCGATGCGCGCATCACCGCGTCGATGGCGACGATCGAGTTTGCCATGAAGGCCGGCGCATGCGTCATGGTGACCTCGCATCTGGGGCGTCCGGAAGAAGGCGTTTATTCCGAAGAAAACTCGCTCAAGCCGGTGGCGCATGTCATCGCCAACAAGCTGGGCAAGCCGGTGCGCCTGATCAAGGATTGGGCGGATGGCGGCTTCGATGTCGCCCCGGGCGAACTGGTGCTGCTGGAGAACTGCCGCTTCAACAAGGGCGAGAAAAAGAACGCCGAAGAAACGGCGAGGAAATACGCAGCCCTGTGCGACGTATTCGTGATGGACGCTTTCGGTACCGCACACCGCGCGGAAGCGTCGACCCACGGCGTGGCGAAGTATGCGCCGACTGCGGCGGCCGGCATCCTGCTGACCGAGGAACTGGATGCGCTGTCCAAGGCGCTGCTCAACCCGGCGCGCCCGATGGTGGCCATCGTCGGCGGCAGCAAGGTTTCGACCAAGCTGACCGTGCTGGAATCGCTGTCCGACAAGTGTGAGCAACTGGTGGTCGGCGGCGGCATCGCCAACACCTTCCTCAAGGCGGCAGGCAAGAACGTTGGCAAGTCGCTGTGCGAGGACGATCTGGTGCCGACCGCACAGAGCCTGATGCAGAAGATGCAGGCGCGTGGTGCTTCGATCCCCATTGCGGTTGACGTGGTGGTCGGCAAGAAGTTCGACGCAAACGAACCGGCCGTGCTGAAAGGTGCGGACGAGGTGGCAGACGATGACATGATTTTCGACATCGGCCCGCAATCCGCGCAGGAAATCGCCGACATCATTATGAAGGCGGGCACGGTGGTGTGGAACGGGCCGGTCGGGGTGTTCGAGTTTGACCAGTTCGGCGAAGGCACCAAGAAGATCGCCACGGCGATCGCGGAAACCCAGGCGTTCACGCTGGCGGGCGGCGGCGATACCATCGCCGCGATCCAGAAATACGGTATCTACGACAAGGTTTCTTACATCTCCACGGCGGGCGGCGCATTTCTGGAATTCCTCGAAGGCAAGAAATTGCCGGCAGTCGAGATTCTGGAACAACGTGCGCAGAAAGACATGGAGGGTTGCGGCAGCGGTTGCAGTTGCAAATAACCAATCATCATGCTGCGTAGAACCAAAATCGTCGCAACCCTGGGGCCCGCTTCCAGCGACCAGAAAGTCATCGAGCGGATGATTCGCGCCGGGGTCGACCTGGTGCGGATGAATTTCTCGCACGGCTCGGTGCGGGATCATGTGCAGCGCGCCGAGACGGTGCGCGCGGCAGCGGCAGTCGTCGGGCGCACCGTGGGCATCCTGGCCGACCTGCAAGGTCCGAAAATCCGCGTGCGCAAATTCGAGAACGACAAAATCATCCTGAACAAGGGCGACACCTTCATCCTCGATGCCGCGCTGGACGGATTGGGCAACCAGCAGCGCGTCGGGCTGGATTACAAGGACTTGCCCAAGGATGTCAGCAAAGGCACGGTGCTGTTGCTCAACGATGGCATGCTGGAGTTTGATGTTGTCGAAGTTAAGGGTGCTGAGATCATTTGCCGGGTAATGCGCGGCGGCGTGCTGTCCAACAACAAGGGCATCAACCGCAAGGGCGGCGGACTGACCGCGCCGGCGCTGACCGGCAAGGACAAGGAAGATATCAAGACTGCCGCGCTGATCAAGGCGGACTATCTGGCGGTATCGTTTCCGCGCAGCGGTGACGACATGCGCCTGGCGCGCGAGCTGATGCACGCGGCGGGCGGCAAGAGTATGCTGATGGCCAAGATCGAGCGCGCCGAGGCGATCCCGGCGCTGGGCGACATTATCGATGCGTCCGACGCCATCATGGTGGCGCGCGGCGACCTGAGCGTGGAAGTCGGCGATGCGGCCGTGCCCGGCCTGCAAAAGCGCATGATCAAAATGGCGCGCTCTAAAAATCGCTTGGTGATTACCGCCACGCAAATGATGGAGTCGATGATCAGTAACCCGATCCCGACCCGCGCGGAAGTGTCCGACGTGGCGAATGCCGTGCTGGACGGCACGGATGCGGTGATGCTGTCGGCGGAAACAGCGGTAGGCGATTACCCGGTGGAAACCATCGAAGCCATGGCGCGCATCTGCCTCAAGGCCGAGCAAGAGGTGGAAGAGAGTGTGTTCGACCGCCGCATTGTGCAACAAAAATTTGCGCGCATCGACCAGTCGATCGCGATGTCCGCGCTGTTTGCCGCGTCGCATTTCAAGGTCAAGGCCATCATCGCGTTGACCCAGTCCGGCTCGACGCCGTTGTGGATGTCGCGCTTGAATGCGGGCGTGCCGATTTTCGCGCTGACCCCGCTGCCGGAAACCTTGAGCAAGGTGACTCTGTTCAGCGGCGTGCATCCCATCGCTTTCCATTCCAAAGCCAGGGGGCAGCTGGAAGAATGGCACCAGATCGAGGCAACTCTCGTGGAACGGGGCTTGGTAAAGGACGGCGATATGGTGGTAATGACCATCGGTGAAGCGATGGGAAAATCGGGACATACCAACACGATGAAGATTATGCGTGTCGGCGATCATCGCAAAACATAAAGCAGGGGCACGGCGCGCCGTGCCCCTACCCCCCTGTAATTTATTTAATCAGGAGAAAACACATGGCACTCGTCTCTTTACGTCAACTACTCGACCATGCGGCGGAACACAGCTACGGCCTGCCCGCCTTCAACGTGAACAATCTGGAGCAGGTCAAGGCGATCATGGAAGCGGCCGACGAAACCAGCAGCCCGGTCATCATGCAAGGCTCCGCCGGTGCGCGCAAATATGCCGGCGAGGCATTCCTGCGCCACCTGATCGAAGCCGCGGTGGAAGCCTATCCGCACATTCCGGTGGTGATGCATCAGGATCACGGCGCGTCACCGGCGATCTGTATCCAGGCGATCAAGTCCGGCTTCTCCAGCGTGATGATGGACGGCTCGCTGAAAGAAGATGCGAAAACGCCTTCCTCGTTCGAATACAACGTGGATGTCACACGTCGCGTGGTGGAGATGTCGCACGCGGTGGGCGTATCGGTGGAAGGCGAACTGGGCTGCCTCGGCTCGCTGGAAAGCGGCATGGGCGAAAAGGAAGATGGCCACGGCGCGGAAGGCGCGCTGAGCCAGGACCAGTTGCTGACCGACCCGAATGAAGCGGCCGAATTCGTCAAGTTGACCCAGGTGGATGCCTTGGCCATCGCCATCGGCACCTCGCACGGCGCCTACAAATTTACCCGCCCCCCAACCGGCGCGGTGCTGCGCATCGACCGCATCAAGGAAATCCATGCGCGCATTCCCAATACACATCTGGTGATGCACGGCTCGTCGAGCGTGCCGCAGGAATGGCTGAAGGTGATCAACTCTTTCGGCGGCACCATGGGCGAAACCTATGGCGTGCCGGTCGAGGAAATCGTCGAGGGCATCAAGAATGGCGTGCGCAAGGTGAACATTGACACCGACCTGCGCATGGCCTCCACCGGCGCGGTGCGCCGCCATCTGGTGGAAGACACCAGGAACTTCGATCCGCGCAAGTTCCTCGCCGCCGCCACCAAGGCGATGAAGGAAATTTGCAAGGCGCGCTATGAGGCCTTCGGTGCGGCAGGCCAGGCGTCCAAAATCAAGCCGGTCTCGCTGGACGCGATGGCCAACCGCTATGCCAAGGGCGAGCTGAACGCGATCATTAAGTAACTGGAGAATTGATTCCCTCGTACCGGCTGAGCCGCGCGACCATATCATGATCGAATACATCTTCTTTGAAGCGCCGTTGCGCAATGCTTTCGTTGAATACGCCGAAGGCTTGGGGATCACATGCGCCTTGCATGACGATCCGATGGGCCTCGTCGTTGCGATACCGGAGGACATCGCCGAAAATCTCGAAGACGCGCTGGAAGAACGTTACGACGAATTGCAGGACGAGCAGGCACAATTGCTGTCAGAAAAGGAAGGCGGACTCAAGCGACTGGCCGGCTTCCGCTTCGACCTGCCCGATGGGCAATCGCGCATGGTCCCCCTGCAGCCGGACTTGGCAAAGCGTCTGCTGGCCGGATTCAGCCTCGAGGAAATACGGGCATTATTTGAAGCGGTCGCGCGCAGCGCGGTGAGCGCCGAAGAGAATTGCCTGCGCAAAGCGCTGGTGGAAGAGCAGACAGTACGCGAGGTAAAGTAGCCGCGGCCGCAAGCGCGCGGATTTGATTGCAGATTCCCGGTCGCGCGAATCGGTATAAACTGTCCACAGCATTCCCAGGTAGTTCAATCCACTCGCAGGAGGCTCTCATGTCACGCACTTCATTAGACCAGGCTGCACTCGACCAGCTCTTTTTCGACGCACATACCCACAACGCCTGGCAAAAGAGGCCGGTGCCGGACGAACTGCTGCGCCGTCTTTACGACACCTTCCGCATGGGGCCGACCTCGGCCAATAGTTGTCCGGCGCGCATCGTGTTCGTCAAATCCAGGGAAGCGAAAGAGATGCTTGATCCGGCTTTGCAGGAAGGCAATCGCGCCAAAAGCATGGCCGCTCCGGTCACCGCCATCATTGGCTACGATCTGCATTTCTATGAAAGGATGGGCAAGCTATACCCCAATGCGCCGGATGCGCGCAGCTGGTTCGACAAGGACGAGCAAACCGCCTTCACCAACGCCTTTCGCAACGGCACGCTGCAAGGCGCCTACCTCATCATCGCGGCACGCGCGCTCGGTCTCGATTGCGGTCCGATGTCCGGCTTCGACAATGCTCTGGTAGATCAACTGTTCTTCGCGGGAACCTCAGTGAAATCCAACTTCCTGTGCAACCTCGGCTATGGCGACCCGAAGGGTGTCTATCCGCGCAACCCGAGACTGGAGTTTGATGAAGCGTGCAGGATTGCCTGAATAGGCTTGAAACCGCCACAATTATTGCCCAGCTAAGTTGTTGCTGCGATTCCCTGTGCGGATTCGAACAGTCTGGAAACGCCATGAAAATCTGCTACCCTGTTCCGCGGATAATCATGCCGGGAAAACGCAATGGCAATTTATGCGATAGGTGATATACAGGGATGCTACGCCGAGCTTCAGCAGTTGCTGGAACAGGTACGCTTCGATCCGGCGCAGGACAAACTGTGGCTGGTCGGCGACTTGGTAAACCGCGGGCCGGGTTCATTGGAGGTATTGCGGCTGGTCAAATCGTTGGGCGGCAGCGCGGTCACCGTGCTCGGCAACCATGACTTGCACCTGCTCGCCGTCGCGGAAGGCGTGGCGGAACTGCATCGCACCGATACGCTGGATGAGATTCTCCACGCGCCGGATCGCGACGAATTGTTGCACTGGCTGCGCAACCAGTGCCTGCTGCACGCGCAGGACGGCTATGTGCTGGTTCACGCCGGGCTGCTGCCGCAATGGAGCGTGGCGCAGGCCGAAAACCTGGCGCGCGAAGCCGAAGCCGCGCTGCGCGGCGGCGATTACGCCACTTTCCTTTCGCGCATGTATGGCAATTCCCCGCACAACTGGGACGACGGCTTTTCCGGCTACAAACGCCTGCGCGTCATCATCAACGCCTTTACGCGCATGCGCATCTGCACCAAAGAAGGCGAGATGGAATTCAAGTTCAAGGGAGAAGTAAAGAACATCCCGCTCGGTTATCTGCCGTGGTTCGACGTGCCCAAGCGCGCCAGTGCCGATTCAACAATAATCTTCGGCCACTGGTCCGCACTCGGCCTGCTGCTCAGGAAAGACGCCATCGCACTCGACACCGGCTGTCTGTGGGGCGGCCCGATGAGCGCCGTCCGGCTGGATGACCGCCAGTTGTTCCAGGCGGCCTGCAACAACCCGGTGGCGAAGCATTGGTGATGGGGTACATCAAAATTGACCGTTGGCTTCAAGATGTATAGACTTGCGTTTATACATTTTTGCAAGGAGCGAAGTCATGGCCGAAGCTGTTCTGGATATCAAGCAGTGGGGCAACAATCTGGGTGTCCGCCTGCCGGCTGCGGTAGCGCGGGAAGCACACCTGCATGTTGATCAGCGCGTGCGCGTATCGGTCGAAGGCGATCAGGTCATCATCAAGCCCGTCAATGATACCCGGCTTACCCTGGAGCAGCGCCTGGCCGCCTATGATCCGCAGCGCCACGGCGTTGAGCAGATGACCACGATACAAATGCCGGGAGCCGAGCGTTGGTAGCTGCCAACAAAGCAGCTCCGGATAAACAAAAGCCAAAACGCAAGTCTTGGGTGCCTGATCGGCAGGATATCATCTGGATTGATTGCAATCCGCAGGTCGGGCGTGAAATGCGCGATACCCACCCGTTTCTGGTGCTCTCGCCGCGCATCTTCAACGAGAAAACCTCGTTGGTTATCGGTCTACCCATGACTACAGCGGAATACAACTCGGATAATCCATTTGCGGTTGTGGCTGGGAAAGCAAAAGGACGAAAGACCGGGCAAACCAGCTATGTGCTTTGCCACCAGCCCCAGTCGTTTGACTGGCGCTTGCGCAAGGCCAAGGCACACCCGCTCGGCGCATTGCCCAACGCCTTGTTTGCGCAGGTTTGCGAACGGCTCAACCAGATCATTCAGGTGGGCTGAAGAACCCGGTGGCGAAGCATTGGTGATGGCTTAGTTTGCACAGCAGGAAGAGAAGCAGCGCCGTTCTTCAAGGAGATGTCGCCATGTTTGCATTTGAACAGGATTGCAAAATTAAACCGCCAATTCTTAATCGCCATGGCAAGTTAATTAAGACCATCGAGCTTGATTACACAAAAAATGTAATGGCTGACATGAAGTGGACAAATGAATGGCTTAGAGATGCAGATGAGCCGAATCGTGAATTCATTTTTTTGGTTGATAAATAAGCGTAACTCATTTTTCCACCTATCTTGCCCCCCGGTTTTCTGAAAAACCACTGCATTATCGGCTTGCCCGATCAGCATGGTAAAATCCGCACCTTTCCCGCTTTCATTATTTCAGGAATTAACGCCATGTTCTCCAGAAAAAACACCATTGCCACTGTCGATCCGGAACTGTGGGCCGCGATCCAGGACGAAAACCGCCGCCAGGAAGATCATATCGAGCTGATCGCCTCGGAAAACTACACCAGCCCGGCGGTGATGGAGGCGCAGGGCAGCCAGTTGACCAATAAGTACGCCGAGGGTTATCCGGGCAAGCGTTATTACGGCGGCTGCGAGTATGTGGACATCGCCGAGCAGTTGGCCATCGACCGCGTGAAGGCGCTGTTCGGCGCGGAATACGCCAACGTGCAGCCGAATTCCGGTTCGCAGGCGAACCAGGGGGTGTACATGTCGGTGCTCAAGCCCGGCGATACGATTTTGGGAATGAGCTTGGCGCATGGCGGGCATCTGACGCACGGCGCGTCGGTCAATGCCAGCGGCAAGCTGTATAACGCCATCCAGTACGGCCTGGATAAGAACGAGGAAATCGATTACGACCAGGTGCAGGCATTGGCCACGGCGCACAAGCCGAAGATGATCGTGGCGGGCGCATCGGCCTACGCTTTGGTGATCGACTGGAAGCGCTTCCGCGCGATCGCCGACAGCGTCGGCGCGTACCTGTTCGTGGACATGGCGCATTACGCCGGACTGATCGCTGCGGGCGTGTACCCCAGTCCGGTCGGCATCGCGGATTTCGTCACCACCACCACCCACAAGACCCTGCGCGGCCCGCGCGGCGGCGTGATCCTCGCCAAGGCGGAATATGAGAAGGTGCTGAACTCGGCGATCTTCCCCGGCATCCAGGGCGGCCCGCTGATGCACGTGATCGCCGCCAAAGCGGTGGCGTTCAAGGAAGCGGCCAGCAAGGAATTCAAGGTTTACCAGAAACAGGTGGTGGACAATGCGCGGGTGATGGCGATGGTGTTGCATGAGCGCGGCCTGCGCATCGTGTCGGGGCGCACCGACAGCCATTTGTTCCTGGTGGACTTGCAGGCCAAAAACATTACCGGCAAGGATGCTGAAACTGCGCTGGGGCGTGCGCACATTACGGTGAACAAGAATGCAATCCCCAATGACCCGCAAAAACCGTTCGTGACCAGCGGCATCCGCATCGGCAGCCCGGCAATGACCACGCGCGGCTTCAAGGAACTGGAGGCGGAACAACTCGCGCACCTGATTGCCGACGTGCTGGATGCGCCGGATGACAACGCGGTAATCGCGCGCGTGGCGGGCGAGGTGAAGCGGTTGTGCGTGAAGTTCCCGGTGTATGGCAATTAAAACTGGGGAGTGGAAAGTGGGGAGTAGGAAATTCACCCCTTCTCGGCCCCACTCCCCACTCCCTACTCCCTACTTTCCATTTCCCTATGAAATGTCCCTTCTGTAAAGGCGAAGACACCCAGGTGGTGGATACCCGCGAAAGCGAGGAAGGCGATAGCATTCGCCGCCGCCGCCGCTGCCTGTCGTGCGACAGGCGCTTCACCACTTATGAAATAGTGGAGTTGCGTATGCCGCAGGTGGTCAAGCAGAACGGCATGCGCAGCGAGTTCGACGATGAAAAGCTGCGCACCAGTTTCAGCCGCGCGCTGCACAAGCGCCCGGTGCCGACCGAACTGGTGGATGCGGCAATCGATCAGGTGACGCAAAAAGTTTTCGCCTTGGGCGAGCGCGAAGTCGCCTCGCGCCAGATCGGCGAAATGGTGATGAAGGAATTGCTGAAACTCGACAAGGTTGCCTATATCCGCTTTGCTTCGGTGTACAAAAGCTTTCAGGATGTTGGTGATTTCACCGAAGCGGTTGAGGCGGTGCGCAAATCGCCGGTGCGCAGAACTTCCGGCCGCGTCAAGAAATAATATGAACACCGCGCAAGACAGTCGCTGGATGGCGCGGGCTCTCAGGCTGGCTGAGCGCGGCCTGTATACCACCAGCCCCAATCCGCGCGTCGGCTGTGTGCTGGTGCGGGGCGATGAGGTCGCCGGCGAGGGTTGGCATCAGCGCGCTGGTGAGCCGCATGCCGAAGTGCATGCACTGCGCGCGGCGGGCGAAGTGGCACGCGGTGCGACGGCGTATGTTACGCTGGAACCGTGCAGCCATCATGGCCGCACGCCGCCTTGCGCTGAGGCTTTGATCGAGGCGGGTGTGGCGCGCGTGGTAGTGGCGGTGCAAGACCCGAACCCCGAGGTGGCTGGTGCAGGCATCGCGCGGTTGCGCGCGGCAGGAATTACGGTGGATTGCGGTTTGATGGAGGCTGCGGCGCATGACCTGAACATCGGTTTCTTTGCGCGCATGACGCGCGGCACACCGTGGCTGCGCAGCAAGATTGCCATGAGCCTGGATGGGCGCACCGCGTTGAGCAATGGACGCAGCCAATGGATTACCGGCGAGGCGGCAAGGCAGGATGTGCAGCGCTGGCGGGCGCGCTCCTGCGCGGTGCTGACGGGTATCGATACGGTGCTGGCAGACGATGCGCGGTTGAACGTGCGCAGTGCGGATATGGAACGCCAGCCGTTGCGCGTGGTGCTGGATAGCCAGTTGCGCGTGCCGCTCGATGCACGTGTACTGTACGGCGGCGGAAGCGCATTGATTTATACCGCGTCGAAAAATGGCGCGAAGAGCGCCGTGCTGCGCGACCTCGGCGTGGAGGTCGTCGTGCTGCCGGATGCGGCGGGAAGGGTGGATTTGGCGGCGATGGCGCACGATCTGGCGCGGCGCGGCTGTAATGAGTTGCTGGTGGAGGCCGGCAGCACCCTGAACGGAGGGCTGTTGCAGGCAGGGCTGGTGGATGAGTTGGTGCTGTATGTCGCGCCGCAGTTGCTGGGTAATGCGGCACGCGGTGTGGCGCAACTGGGGGAGCTGACCGAACTGGAGCAGCGTGTTAATTTCGAGTGGCAAGATGTGCGGCAGGTCGGCAAAGATCTGCGCATTTTGGCAAAGATGAAAAAGGGGTAAGTTAAGTATGTTCAGTGGAATTATTGCCGATGTCGGCCTGATCAATCGTGCGGAAGATCGCGACGGCGGTCTGCGCTTGAGTGTGGCGGCCGAATCGCTCGGTATGGATGATGTGCAGATCGGCGACAGCATCGCGGTAAACGGCGTGTGTCTCACTGTGGTGGCGCTGGCAGGCAACGAATTTACCGTCGATGTGTCGCGCGAGACGCTGAAGTGCACCGTCGGGCTGGAGCGGCAGGGTGGTCATGTCAATCTGGAAAAGGCGCTACGCTTGTCGGACCGGCTGGGCGGACATCTGGTCAGTGGCCATGTGGACGGCGTTGGCGAAGTGGTGGCACTCACCGACATCGGCGAAAGCTGGCAGTTGGCGGTACGCGCGCCGCAGAAGCTGGCGAAATACATCGCGGTGAAGGGCTCCATCACTATCAACGGCGTGAGCCTGACGGTAAACCATGTCGCGGGCCCGGAGTTCGAGGTAAACCTGATCCCGCATACGCTGGAGGTGACCACGCTGAATGAATTGAAAGCGGGCGCAAAGGTGAATCTGGAGATTGACCTGATTGCGCGCTATGTCGAGCGCATGATGCGGGCGGAGAAAGAACAGTAATGCCCAACATAACACCGATACAGGAAATCATCGCGGAGATACGCGCCGGGCGCATGGTCGTGCTGGTAGACGAAGAAGACCGCGAGAACGAAGGCGATTTGCTGTTCGCCGCCGAATTCACCACGCCAGAGAAAATCAACTTCATGGCCAAGCATGGCCGCGGCTTGATCTGCCTGACGCTGACAGAGGCGCATTGCAAGCAGCTTGATTTGCCGCTGATGGTGCGCGATAACGGCTTGCAATTGGCGACCAATTTCACTTTGTCGATTGAGGCAGCGAGTGGTGTGACTACCGGGATTTCGGCGGCAGACCGTGCGCGCACCATTCAGGCGGCGGCGG
>JANLID010000388.1 GCA_024654105.1 Gallionella sp.
TCGCCGCCCGGTACACGCGCCATGAAATCGCCCAATGGCTCTCCGAAGTTGAGCAGCTTGCGCAGCTTCATGCCGATCCAGGCCGGATCGATGACGCGCATGTCCAGGCTCAGCACCTTGCACAGGCCGTCGAGGGCGCGCGGATAAACCCCGGCCAGCCACATCGAGTAGGGGCGGCGTTGACCGTCCGGTAGCTTAGCACCGAGAACCTAAAACGCGGCAGCAACTTCTTTCGGACAACGGCTCCAACAAAAGTTGAGCAGCGTAGTTTCGAGGGAAATGTGTTAATGCAAGACTTCGCGTTTTTTGGTTGGTTTCGATCCGGCTGAGTAGCAAATGTAGTTGCATCTGCCTGCCAGGAAATCAATGCGACCCCGACTCCGACCCCGACCCCTTTAGCACTTTGCCGCATAGGTCAAACCCTTGTGAGTCCGCCGGCAAAGCTGGGGGTTTACCTCGGTGAATTAGTATTAACTTGCATTTGCAGTATTGCTGCTTTTCTGCAATACTGCCAAACATGAAAACAACTCTGACCATCACCGGACGTGGCGTCATCACACTCCCAACGCAGTTTCGCAAAGCGCTCGGCATTTCTGCGGCAGATCAACTGATCGCGGAAACAACACCCGATGGCATCTTGTTGCGACCTGCTGTTACCTTACCCATCGAGCTATACAGCGCTGGGCGCTTGCGTGAATTTGAAGAGGCTGAAGCCGAGTTGGCAACCGTGCTGAACAAAAAAATGAAGTCGAACTAGCGCAGTGCGGATTTTCCTGGACGCAAACATCCTTTTCTCGGCAGCTCGTGCTGATGGCGCGGTAAGACGGCTACTCGCTCTTACCGAGGCCGCAGGACATGAGCTATGGGCAGATGCTTATGTATTCGAAGAGGCGCGGCGCAATCTGGCCGCAAAAACACCAAGCGGTCTTCCCGTGCTGAATGCGATGACTACCCGGATCAAGATCGGCGGCATGAGCACCAGCAACTCGATACTGCCGGATGCGGTTAGCTTGCCAGAGAAGGACAGACCCGTACTTGCTGCCGCCATCCACCACCACTGCGACATACTGGTCACCGGCGACCGTACTCATTTCGGCCCGCTCTACGGAAAATCAATTCAAGGCGTGACTGTTTTATCACCGGCGATGTTGGCGGAAACTGTATTGGTCTAGAAAAAACAATTCGAACACGACCCCTTTGATTGCGACCCCTTTGATTGCCCTGCTATATAAGCGCGCCAACGTCTATGAAGCAGCAAAGAAAAGGCATCCAGAGCGTTGGAGCGGCACCACCAGAAACTGGCATCCTGTCCGCGTTGTTCACTTGAATCCAGATCAACACGTCGCCGAAAAAAACGATCAAAAGGAGGAATGTATAGAGCTTAAAATGGCAGCTTAAATGTAAGCATTCAGGCGACAACTAGCTTGAAAATTTCCGCACTATAGGTGATCTTAATTATAGGCTTCTTTAACTGGAAATTGAATTACCACCCCGTCGATGCCCAATTGCCGTTCTGATACCAATGTACCTGATCGTTCCAGAGCAGGGCGCGATCATTCATGATGTCGCGTTCGCCTGGTACAGTTGAGGCTATAGCAGGGAGGGACTTCAGGCTCTGCGCAGCGAGGTTGACCTCCAGACGTTGCAATTCAGTGCGGGTAAAGGCGTAGTAGTCGCTGGGTGCACCGACGATGCCCCACTGTGGGAAAGTGTCATGCAGACTCACGGGCAAACCCACACGCACGGTGTTACCCAGGTATTGCAGTGCGATTCCGTGGTGGTCGCGCAGTACGGTCGCATCCGTTCCGCGTCGGCCAATGATCTGGCGTGCCGTTTCTATCGGGTGCGCCGGGTCGCTCACGTCCATCAGCGACACCTTCACACCTTGATACCAGGCGAATCGCCCATCACCCGCTGAGCCATCCGAAATGGCGTCCTTGCCGACACCTAACAGCAGGTTCTCATTGAGCGGGAACAGATAATCGGAGTAGCCGTCAACCTGTAACTCGCCAGCCAGCTTCGGGTCAGCCGGACTGGAAAGGTCCAGCACATAGAGCGGATCCGTGAGGCGGTAAGTCACAAGGTAACCACGTGCCCCGATAAACCGCGAGGCATAGAGTTGTTCTCCGGATTTGCCCAGCGGCTGCGGGCGGGCAGCATTGGGCAATTCGCCCACTACCTGCAGTGCACCCGAACTCTCTTGCAATATGCTGAGATGGCCAGGCGAGTCAATAGTCGTTGTCGTCGTGGCGCTCGTGGAAGAAGCGCCAGACAACATTCTGCAAAATTTCATGGACGTTCTCGAAAAAAATTAACCACAATGACCCGCCTGGTCGCCCCTGATTGTTTATCCTGGTTTTACCGGGGATGCGGGGCAAGGGCGAAAGACTTTTCCTGTGGTTAATATGGACTGAAATTTGGCCATTGTCTGGACGGTAGCGTACAGAGCGGCCTGACAATCGACGCAGTGCTCAATCAGGGCATGATATGACCACGACGGCACACAATCAAGCCGGCCTTCTACGCGCTGCCGGCGGCCTCGGCTTCAAATTGGACAGGCGCGACAGGCATAAATTCAGGACATCTTAGCTCTCAACGCGGCGATGCTTGCTGTCGGCGAAGGAGATTGATGCGAGCCGGGGTACGGGGCAGCCAGCCACGAATCGGAAAAGTTGCGGCCAACTCGTAGCCCGGCACTAGCGAAAAGGCGACAATGTACTTGTCATCCTTAACCCACCACCAGCTCTTGCCGGGGGCGGCATCGCGCGCCCTTGTTTCATAGCCGTAAAATCCGTTGAATTCGAAACCGCCATCCAGCTGGTCTGCGGTGGCCCCGATGCTTTCTGCATGCCGAATCACGTCCCAGCGCGCGCGGTTCCAGGCAAAATAGTCGTGCGTCGCGGCGACGCCAAATCCAGTCACCGAAATAATCCAGGCAAGGGCGACCCACTGCGGAAGGTGCGCCGCTCTCCCTTCGGCAACCGGCCAGGTGCGCGCCCACAATGCAATCAGGAATGGCAGGACGAAAAGCAGGTAGCGATCGAAATAGCCGGTAATGACAAATGGCGCCAGGTAAGCGCAAACCACTATCGCCAGAAACACGCGACAGCTATCGGCATTCCGTTTCTCCCGGAAAAGATGAGCCAGCGTTGCCAGCGCAAGCGCGCACAAGGCAACCAGTCCGAAGGCGGCGGCGATGCCCGCAACGCGCCAGATGATGCCCGGACTCCGGTCGAGCTCGAAAATGGGATGGGCCATTACGTCGTAAAGCGTAAATGGCCCTATTCCCGCCGCATCGATCGTATTGTTTGCCTGGTAAGGAGGCAGCCAGTTGTAAGCGAGTGCGGCGCCGGCGACGACGATTGCAAGCACAAAGCCAAAAGCTCGATACCGCCGCGATGCGCCGGACGTGCCCCACCAAAC
>JANLID010000392.1 GCA_024654105.1 Gallionella sp.
TTTGGCAGCAACGTGACGGCCCTGGTCGAAGGCATTTCGCGGGTGGAGCGGATACGGCTGTTCAGCGAGATGCGCGGCGCGCAAGACAAGGACGAAGCCGCGCAGCAGATCGAGAGCCTGCGCAAGATGCTGCTGGCGATGGTGGAAGACATCCGTGTCGTGCTGATCAAGCTCGCCGAGCGCACCCAGACCCTGCGCAACCTGTCCGGCGCAAACCCGAAGCAGCAGAAACAGATCGCGCAGGAGACGCAAAGCATCTTCGCCCCGCTGGCGAACCGGCTCGGTGTGTGGCAACTCAAGTGGGAGCTGGAAGACCTGTCGCTGCGCTATCTGGAACCGGCGCTCTACAAAAAAGTGGCCGGGCTGCTCGATGAGCGCCGCGTGGACCGGGAGCGCTACATTGCGGAAGTGATCGCGCTTCTCAAACAGGCGCTGGCCGGGGCCGGCATCGAAGCCGAGGTGAGCGGACGCCCCAAGCACATCCACAGCATCATCAACAAGATGAAGCGCAAGCAGGTCGAGTTCGGCGAGCTCTACGACGTGCGCGCCGTGCGCATCCTCGCAGGCGACATTCAGGGCTGCTATGCCGCGTTGTCCGTGGTGCATGAACTGTGGCCGCCCATCGCCGGCGAGTTCGACGACTACATCGCGAACCCCAAGGGCAACGGCTACCGTTCGCTGCACACCGCCGTGACCGGGCCGCGGCAGCTCGCGCTGGAAGTGCAGATACGCACAAACGACATGCACCACGATTCGGAACTCGGTGTCGCCGCGCACTGGCGCTACAAGGAAAACAAAAAGTCCGATGCAGGTTTCGACGACAAGCTTTCCTGGCTGCGCCAGATCCTCGCGTGGAAGGCGGAGCTGGCCGGCAGCGGCAACCTGCAGGAGCAATTCAAGAATGAACTGCTGCAGGATCGCGTTTACGTGTTTACGCCGCAAGGCAAGGTCATGGATTTGCCCAGAGGCGCGACGCCGGTGGATTTCGCCTACACCCTGCATACCGGCCTCGGCCACCGCACGCGCGGCGCCAAGGTGGACGGCAACATCGTGCCGCTCAAATACCAATTGCAGAACGGCCAGCGCGTGGAAATCCTCACCGCAAAATTGGGCGCGCCAAGCCGCGACTGGCTCAGCCCGCAGCTCGGCTACCTCAAGAGCGCACGGGCGCGCGCCAAGGTGCGGCACTGGTTCAAGATGCAGAACATCGACGACAGTATCGCGCAGGGCAGGCTGTTGCTCGAACGTGAACTGCAGCGGCTGGGCGTGATCGCGGTCAATCAGGAAAAGGTTGCACAGCGGTTAAGCTTCCACAAGCTGGAAGAACTGCTCGCCGCCCTCGGCCGCGGTGAAATCACCTCGCGCCGCGTCGCCCTCGCCATTCAGCAGGAAGTCCCCGCGAAGCCGGCAGCCATCCCTCAGCCCGTTTCCCATAAATACGCCGCGCAACGCACCTCATCGACCGGCGTGCTGATCGAAGGCGTGGATAATCTGATGATCAAGCTGGCCAAGTGCTGCAAGCCGGAGAACCCGGATGCAATTCTCGGCTACGTCACGCGCGACCGCGGCATCACCATCCACCGGCAGGACTGCGCGTTCATGCAGCGCGTGCCGGAAGACAAGCGCGACCGGATGCTCAACGCCGTTTGGGTAGGAAAACAGGGAAAATAAATTGCTCAAGCTATTGCATGAGTAGCGGGGTAGCCATCAAAATGATCCCTCGCATAATTTGGTATATTGAATATGCGGCGGGGAAGGCGCAGCCCGCTTTTAAAATTCGGCGTTGATATGAGTGGTTAACGAAAATGAACAAATTGCTAAAACAGGTGTTGTTGGTGTGGGTATGTTTTTTTGCATTGACCGGGCCGGCAATGGCCGATTCCTTATCAGAGGCAAATCGTGTCTATGATACGGGTGATTATGAGAAAGCCGCAAAGCTGTATAGCCCGTTGGCAAAAGAGGGAAACGCTGAAGCGCAATACGTCCTCGGGATGATGTATCGCGCCGGGCGAGGTGTTTCTCAAGATTACCATGAGGCCGGGAAGTGGTATCGGCTGGCTGCAGAACAAGGGCATCCCATAGCCCAATTCTACCTTGGGTGGATTTATGCCAAAGGAAGAGGTGTCCCTAAAGATATTATCAAGGGGTATATGTGGCTCAATATTGCGATTGCCAATGCTGACGGTGAAGCCAGGAAGGAATTTATTGTTGATCGGGATTCAATAGCAGCATCCATGACTGCCGACCAAATTGCCAAAGCGCAGGAACTCGCCAAAAAATGCACGGCTAAAAAATTCAAGAGATGTTAGCGAGGGTGACCCTGCCAATAGCCAGACTAATCCGCCAAAGTGGAAGGGTCAGGCGGCCGGAGGCGGGGGAAATTTCGCGCCGCGCCGTTCTGCCATGCTTTTTCCCATTTCCATGATTTGTTTCGGGCTGAGCAGGCGCGCAGAAAGCGTCAGCAGTTCGGTTTCTTCAAGGTCGATGTGCGGGGTGTAGCTGCCGACCAGTTTTTCGACTAGCGCTTCGGGCAGCGGCATATTGATTCCTTCGGCAAGCTTCACCAATACCGCGCGCACATCGCTCCAGGCGGCGAACATGACAGTGTGCTGGGCTAACAGGCGTTCGACCAGGGCTTTTACTCGCGCCTTTTCGGGGGTGCTCAGGGCAAGCAGGGTAGGGAATAAATTTTCTTCTTCATCCTGATGATGAAATTGCCCGGCAGTGTCGAAGTAGCGCAGGATGCTCTGTGCGGCCTGTTGCACTTGCTGGTCGCAACCGTGAACAGGCAAATGGGCCGCCAACTTTTGCAGCGTGTCGAGTTGCTGCTGAATCTTGCCGTGACAGGCATGCAGCATTTCCAGCGGGTGATCAAAACTGGGAGCGGTTTCGCCGGAGGTAAAAGAAATCATGTCGCCGGTCTCAATGAATAAGAGGTAAGGGGTTGTGGTGGGTGGCAACCAGCACGATGTAGGCGAATACCACTTGTGCGGCCAGCCACGCGGCAATGCGGGTGGTTTTGGTTTTGCCGTATTTCAGCGCGACGGAGCCCAGTATGATATAGAGCAGCAGGCCGAAAAATTTGGCGGTCAGCCACGCGTCCATCAAAGGGTATTGCTGGATGATAAAGGCCATCGTCAGCGCGCTGGCGAGCAACAGCGTATCCACGGCATGCGGCACAACCTTGACCCAGCCTTGTTGCATGATGGGCGAGCCGTTGAAACTCCAGATGCCGCGCAGGAAAAACAGCGCAAAGCTGATGACGGCGCAGGAGACGTGGACGTGCTTCAGCAATATGAAAGTCATCTGGGCCTCAAGATGATGTGTGCTCAATCCGCTTGAGCGTGCGCCGGTAAACCGCGATGCCGGTAAAAGTGGCATAGCCCAGCAATATCCCTTGCAGCAGCAGCCCGAGCATGACCAGCCACGTCGCTGCATCCCACCAGGGCGCCAGCAGCGCCGCCAGCAGCGTGACGATGTGCAGCCTGAAATGTCGCCATATCCGGGGTTCCAGGATGATTTCCTTCATGTTCGGAACGCCGGCTTTGATGGCTTTTGCTCCGCCGCGGAACAGGTGGAACCAGACCAGGAACGGAATGATTTTGTAAAGCATGCCCTGGATCAGGGACAGCGCAAAGCCCAGCAGGAAAGCCAGAGCAGACAGTGTTCGCAGAGAATTGCCGAGCGTCGGCGCGAGC
>JANLID010000405.1 GCA_024654105.1 Gallionella sp.
GTTTGTGGTACAACAGCACGCGTATGGCGTGCTCCCTTTCGCCGACACGGATGGTGCGTCGCTCGGCCTTCACCAGGTCGCCCTCCACCACGCGCATTCCCAGGGTGGCGGGTTCACCATTTACGCTGACGCGCCCGGCGGCGATCCATTCCTCCATGGTGCGGCGTGAGCCAAACCCGGCTTGCGCCAACACCTTTTGCAGCTTTTCGCCCTGTTCATTCATGGAAACCTCATATCGACATTTCGCGCCGCTCCAGCACTGCCTGCGCCAATGTGCCGCTGTCTACCTGATCCAGTTCGCCACCAACCGGCAAGCCGCGCGCGATGCGGGAAACCTTGACATTCTGCGATTGCAGTAAGGTTGCCAGATAGTGCGCCGTGGCATCGCCTTCCACGGTAAAGTTGGTCGCCAGAATCACTTCACAGGGATGTTCCTGCACACGCTTGACCAAACGGTCGAAATGCAATTCTTTCGCGCCAATGCCATCCAGCGGCGACAGCCTGCCCATCAGCACAAAATACATGCCGCGATAACACTGGGTTTGCTCCATCATCAGCAAATCTGCGGGCATTTCGACCACACACAGCAGGCTTGCATCGCGCCTGGATGATGCGCATAACGCGCAGACTTCTTCCTCGGAAAAATTATTGCATTTGCCGCAGTGCCGGATATTGCTGGTAGCCAGCTCCAGCGATTGCGCCAAACGCAATGCTCCGGCGCGATCGCGCTGCAACAAATGATAGGCCATACGCTGCGCGGATTTCGGCCCCACACCCGGTAGGCAGCGCAAGGCCGCAATCAACTCATCCAGATGTGAGGTCATCACCAGGGTGGCTGGCATCAGAACGGTAATTTCATTCCCGGCGGCAAACCCATGCCGGTGGAGAAACCGCTCATGCGCTGCTGCGAAGCGGCTTCCGCCTTTTTCATCGCATCGTTCAGCGCCAGCACGATCAGGTCTTCCAGCATTTCCTTGTCGTCGGAGAATACGCTGTCATCCAGCGATACGCGACGCACTTCATGCGCGCAAGTCATCGTGACTTTGACCATGCCGGAACCGGCCTGGCCTTCCACTTCCACGTTTGCCAGTTCCGCCTGCGCCTTCTGCATGTTCTGCTGCATCTGCTGCGCCTGCTTCATCAGCCCGCCCAATCCGCCTTTCATCATTTTTGCGTCCTCCCCGACTTGCTATATTGGTTTAATCGACTCCGTTATCAGGCTCGCGCCCAACTCCGATTGCGCCTCGCGCACAAAATTATCCTGCGCAATCGAATCGCTTGCCTGCTGCTGCCGGAGTTGTTTGGCCTGCTGCTCGATTGCGGCCGGCGTGACGGATTCCGTCTTGCCCAATACGATATTCAGCTTGACCGGCTTGGCAAAATAATCGCTCAGCGCGGCCTGCAATTTTTCAGTTGCCATTTTGTTGGTTTGAAGGTGTTTGTGCTCCTGCGCCAGACACAGAGTGATGCGCCCATCCAGGAAGCTTCGCAATACACAGTTCTTCGCCAACTGTTGCGCCATGCCCTGCACATTCAACTGCGTCAGCAATATCCCCCAGTCCGGCTGGCCGGCCGATGCAGTCTTGCTATCCGAAGCGCCGTCCCCCGAAGCGTGGTTAACCGGAGCGGACGCTGCCGGGGCAACCCCGGATTTTCCGGCTGGCACAACCTTGCCCGCTATCGCCGCCACAGGCCGCGCACTTGGCTGCGCACTAGCGGATGCAGCCATGGCTGGCTGCGGCCCGCCCCTGGCAGGCGCGAACGCCAGCATGCGCAACAGCGTCATGGTAAAACCGGCGTATTCATCGGGAGCCAAATCGATTTCATCGCGCCCGTGGATGGCGATCTGATAAAACAACTGCACCTCTTCCGGCGTGAATGCTTGCGCCAATTCCAGCAAGCGCGCCCGCTCCGGTTCATCGTCGGCAATGGCTTGCGGCACGGTCTGCGCCAGCGCGATGCGATGCAGCAATGTCGCCAATTCCTGCAACGCCGCGTCAAACGCCAGGCTGCGCGTGGCCATGTTATCGGCGATTTCAAGCAATGCCGCGCCATCCTGCCCGCGTAGCGCGGCCAGCAAATCGAACAGGTAACCCTGGTCTATCGCCCCCAGCATGGTGCGCACCACCGCTTCTTCCACCTTGCCGGCAGAAAAGGCAATCGCCTGATCCAGCAGGCTCAGCGCGTCGCGCATGCTGCCCTGCGCAACCCGTGCGATCAGATTAATGGCTGCAGGCTCAAAGGAAATCTGCTCCTGTTCCAGCACATGTTGCAGATGCGCGGCAATCAAGGCGGGAGGCAGTTGCTTCAGGTTGAATTGCAGGCAGCGCGACAACACCGTGACCGGAATCTTCTGCGGATCGGTCGTGGCGAGAATGAATTTTACATGCCCGGGCGGCTCTTCCAGCGTCTTCAGCATCGCGTTGAACGCCGACTTGGACAGCATGTGCACTTCATCGATGATATACACCTTGAAACGCCCGCTGGTCGGCGCGTACAGCGCGCTTTCCAGCAGCTCGCGCATATTATCGACCTGCGTGTTCGATGCGGCATCCAGCTCGATCAAATCGACAAAACGGCCGCTGTCGATTTCCTTGCAGGCGCTGCATTCGCCGCACGGCGTGGCGGTGATGCCGGTCAGGCAATTCAGCGACTTGGCGAATATGCGCGCGATGGTGGTCTTGCCCACGCCGCGCGTTCCGGTAAACAGATAGGCGTGATGCAGGCGGTTTTGCGTGAGCGCGTTGCTGAGCGCCCTGACGACATGCTCCTGCCCGGCCAATTGCGCGAAATTTTTAGGCCGCCATTTGCGTGCGAGGACAGTTGTGGCTGACAAGTTACATCACCCTAGAAATGGTAGGCAAAACGGATCTGGTTGAAGTTGATGCCCTGGTTCGGTTTCTTGATGCCGCCGTTGGAAAGGTGCTGGAAGCGATAGCCCAGGTCAAACTGGCGACGATCACCGAAACGTGCGCCAACACCGATATGATCGCCGAACTGAAAGGCGCTTCCAAAATTCCGGTTTGCATAAATGAAAGTGGGCGTGATCAGGTGAAAGCCGATGGCAGCCTCCGCATAGGGGGCAAACTCGCCCGGGTTTTTCTGCTGCAGGCGAAATACCGGTGTAAGGCCCACATCGGTAACAGTCTGGTTATTGCCTGCCGCGCTATGCCCGCGCCAACTGCCCAAGGATGCTTCCCAATACCCTGTCACCAGCCAATCACCCTCGGTAAACCATTGTTTATCCCAGTTCCATGATATGCCGACGCGCGCCATGTTAGTCGCGTTGCCATTGCCGTATTCAACGGATGCGCCGTCCACGGCAAGCGCATTACCGCTGAAGAACAGCACAATTGCCAGCCAGCCAATTTGCTTCATCGCACTCCCGCCTTGAAATAGGAGGCGAGCCTTACCCCCGGCACTTGCAGTAATCGGCTGTGGCTGCTTCCTTCCGGACCTGACCAGATTCACCAACCCACAATGCGGGGAGACCCGCCAATTCTTTATGTATCGCCAACATCACGGCGATACCTTATGTGTTATTTCCGTCGCTGCCGGCACATGTTCAATTTCTTGCCCAACGGCCTGCCATGATAAAGGAAGTGGTGGGCAAAATCCATGACGGATGCAAATCAACTCCGGCATGCATTCGAAATCTGCGTTATCGAGCTTCGCCGTAGCCGATGCGGTAGATCACGCCCGCCTTGTCGTCCGATACCAGCAGCGCGCCGTCCGGCATCACCTGCACGTCCACCGGGCGGCCCCATGCGGTGAAGCCCTGCAGCCAGCCTTCCGCGAATGTTTCATAGCTTGCCGCCTTGCCGTCCTTCAGCCGCACCAGCGTGATGCGGTAGCCGATGGGCGGGAAGCGGTTCCACGAACCGTGTTCGGCGATGAATACCTGCTTGCGGTAGGCATCAGGGAACATACTGCCGCTGTAGAAGCGCATCCCCAGCGACGCCACATGCGGGCCGAGCTCCATCGCGGCCGGGGTGAATTCGCCGCAGGCGCGCTTGGCGCCGAATTCGTCGTCGCTGATCGACGCGCCGTGGCAATACGGGTAGCCGAAGTGCATGGCGGGGCGCGGCGCATGGTTCAGCTCGTCAGGCGGCATGTTGTTGCCCAGCCAGTCGCGCCCGTTGTCGGTAAACCACAGCTCATTGGTGTCTGGATGCCAGTCGAAGCCCACCGTGTTGCGCACACCGCGCGCATATTGTTCGAGCGCGGAGCCGTCCGGCTTCATGCGGAAGATCGCGGCGTAGCGCGCCTGGTCCGGCTCGCAGATATTGCACGGCGCGCCCACCGGCACATACAGCAGCCCGTCCGGGCCGAAGCGGATGAATTTCCAGCCGTGGTGGGCATCGGCGGGAAAGCTGCTGTTCACCACCACAGGCTTGGGCGGATTGCGCAGGCGCGACTCGATGGCGTCGAAGCGCAGGATGCGGTTCACCTCCGCCACATACAGCGCGCCGTCGCGAAACGCCACGCCATTTGGCGTATTGAGATCGTCGGCGAGCACGATGACCTCATCCGCTTTCTTGCTCTGCTTGCTGTTGGGTAGCGCATAAACCTTGGAGCCGCGCGTGCCAACGAACAGCGTGCCGTCCGGGCTCAACGCCATCGAGCGCGCGCCCGGTACATTGTCGGCATAGAGGCTGATCCTGAAACCGGGCGGCAGCTTGATCTTGTCCAGCGGCAGGTCTCGGCCAAAGGCAGCGTTGGCAGCGAAGAACAGAAAAAAGGTAAAAGTGCCAATAGCGGAAAAGTGCATTGCATTCTCCTTATTCGGAAACGAATGATGCCACCGCTTTCAGGATGCCGAAAAAATCATTGACCCGCAAGCCGCAAACCAGCATACTTAAACCGTACATTATTCAGGATAGAATTGTGAACGCTATTCACGCGGGAATTACCATAGGCGTCACCGAGTTGCGCGAGT
>JANLID010000408.1 GCA_024654105.1 Gallionella sp.
TCACCGAATTGATACACCCCGGCCAGCTTGGGGCTGAAGGCTGATGCAGTACGATCCGGGTACACGAAGGTTCCGGGTACCGTTCCGGTAATCACCACCCCTGTCCCGCCCGCCTTCCATGCGTCATAGCGACCGCCGAGATACACGGTCAACTTTTCTCCAACCGCAACCTGATTCTGAATAAACAGCGAATTGGTCACACTCTTGGCATCGATCTTGTCGAGCACAGCAGTCTTGGAATTCATATCCGTCCAGTTCGAAGTTGAATATTTCTTCTGGTGCAGAATACCCATTTCGGTCGCCAGTCCAGCAATAAGAAACTGACGCTCCCCAATCGGCAGGCTCAACTGAGCCGATGCATTGGCCGTGCTGTTTGGCGATGAGTTGAATGTGCCCGCGCCCGACGTCATCGTCGCTGTTGCGCCGGGCGACGAACTCCAACTGTCACGGTCAATCTTCCCTATATTCAGACTGAGTTTGCTATTACCCAACACATCCCCGTCGTATCCGGCGAAATACCTCAGCGCGGTATTGCCCATCGGCACCGAGCCGTAGAAATCGGATTCCTTGATGGTGGTCTTCAAGCCGTTCAGGCTCAGGTTGGTCGCCGCCGTGGAAATCGGGACCGGGTTACCCGTTGCCGCATTCGTCAGATAACTGTAATAGGGGGCATTCAGGCTATTGTTATCGCTGTAGGCAAACCCAGCATTGACTTTGGAGGTTGGCGACAGATCGAAATACAGCTTGGCGTGGGTGTTTTTTGCGGTAGAGGCATTGAGCCCTTTGTCGCCAACGATATAGGTTGGGGTACCCTTCGTCGTCGTGGTCGGTATCGCGCCGTTTACCACAACCGCGCCGGCCACAGGTACACCAGCCGGAATCTTGGTCACGTAATCAGCGATATATCCATCGCGATCATTCTGCGAAAGGCCAAATACCACGCCCAGCCCGTTCTCGAATCTGTTCCGATAAAGCGCGCTGGCATATTTCCCGGCCGCATCACCGAAGCCTTTACCTGCTTTGAGAGATATTTCTTTCTTGGTCGGTGTCTTGGTAGTAACGCTGATGACCCCTCCCATCGCATTGCCGCCATACAAAGAAGACCCGACACCCGGCACGACCTCGATACGTTCCACGTCTTCCATCGAGACCATCGCCCAGTTGACCTGCCCGGAATACGCATCAATCATATTCATGCCGTCAACCAGTACCGCGATCTTGGTCAGCGTGCCGCCCTGACCGCGCATGGAACTCAGCATCGTCACGCCTGGCCTTGCATTGCCCAGCGCACCGCCACGCAGATACAAGCCCGGCACTTTGGCGACCAGCGCATTCCCCAGACGCTGGTTGTTGGTTTTCTCTATCTTGCCTGAGGTGATCACCGAAACGTTGGCCGGCGCTTCCACTGTTGACTGTTCGATCTTGGACGCACTCACCACCACGTCGCCCAGTGTATGTGCATCCTGAGCTGCATACACCGCCTGATTGATTGCCAGCGAGACCACGCTCAATGCGAATACCTTTGTAACTTTCATCCCACATCCCCCTAAACGAAATTATTGTTAAAAATTTAAATGGTAAATTGTAGGGACGAGAAATTGTCTTGGGAATGTGGCATGTTGTCGCGCGACAACATGCCGCACCCACCTTGAGGGTGTGGCAATTTGCGGCGAAGGCTAATATGCGCGCAGCGCATGTTATGTTGGAGCCATAATCTGTCGCACCCCCGCATTTGAGCCGCTTGCAGCAAAAACATTTTATTACAAATGAATCATTACTGGATAATCGCGGGCAGCTATACTGCGAAAAACAGGAAAACAATTTTTTTATGCGCCCTTATTTAATACGTCACGTTTGCGCTCTGCTCTGTCTCTGGAGCGGACTGGCAATGGCCGAAGGAGTGTCTGATCCGTTCGATACGGAGGCGGCGCTGCCGCTCAAGCCTGCGTTGCGCCTGGGCGGCGCAATCGGCGACCCCTGCGCGGATGCCATGCCGGGCGGCGCACTTAATTTGCTGGATGTAGTCAACCTCGCGCTGTGCAACAACTCGCAAACCCGCGAGGTCTGGGCAAGCGCACGGGTGCAGGCGGCGCAGGTCGGCGTGAGCAAGGCAAGTTATTTTCCTGGCGCCAACCTGAGCGCCTCCGGCAATCGCACTTCGCCTGGCACAGGCCAGCGCAGCTATGGGCTGACGCTTTCCTATCTGTTGTATGACTTCGGCACGCGCGCCGCCAGTGTGGAGAGCGCGCGCCAGTTGCTTGCCGCCGCAGACGCCACGCAGGACAGCACGGTGCAGGCCGTCTTTCTCCTTGCCGTACAATCTTTTTACCAGACGCAGGCAACGCAAGCCGCGCTGGATGCAGCGCTGGAATCGGAACGCGCCGCGAAGGAAAGTTTTGCCGCCGCCGAGGCGCGCTACTTCGCGGGAAGCGCAACGCCCGCCGATAAATTGCAGGCGCAGACCGCTTACTCGCAAGCCACACTGAACAGCATTACCGCCAGTGGCAACATGAACAATACCAAAGGCGTGCTGGCAAACATGCTCGGTCTGGATGCCAACACAAACATAATATTGGCGGCGGCAAACACGGCGGCCATTCCCGCGAGTTTCGACCGCGACATCAGTGCGCTGATCGGGGAAGCCAGGCTGCGCCGCCCCGATTTGCAAGCAGCCGCCGCGCAGGTCAAAGCCGCAGAAGCCAGCGTCGATGCCGCGCGCGCGTCGGGCAAGCCCTCGGTATCGCTGACCGCCTCGACCAACCAAACCAGTGCTGCGGGCATTACCTCACACGGCGCATCGGTCGGTGTCAACCTGAGCGTGCCGCTCTTTTCCGGTTTCGCGCCGACTTACCGGATACGCGCTGCCGAGGCGCAAGTGGAAGCGCAAGCCGCACAACTGGAACGCCTGCGCTTACAAGTCGCGCTGGACGTATGGACGGCCTATCAAAACCTCGTTACCGCGACGCAATCATTGCGCACCACCGCCGATCTGCTGAACAGCGCGGAACAATCGGAACGCGTCGCACTTGGCCGCTACAAGGCCGGCGTAGGCAGCATTCTGGATGTGCTGAATGCGCAAAGCGCGCTGGCCAGCGCGCGTCAGCAGCGTATTCAGTCCTCGTTCAACTGGAACACCAGCCGCGCCACACTCGCGCGCGCGATGGGCAGTCTGGATGAAAACCTGCTGCGTGAAATCGGCCAAACACAAGAAAAAAACTAATCATGAATAAACTGTTGCGCTCCCCGATTGCCCGGTTTTTTCTCGCCATTGCCGTCATCAGTGCAGGGATTGCCGTTTACCGGCAGTACTACATGGTTGCGCCGGGTCAGCAATACCGCATGCAAGCCGTGGAAAATGGCGACATCAGCCAGACCGTTTCTGCCAACGGCACGATCAATCCTGTATCGCTGATCAATGTGGGCACACAGGTTTCCGGCACAGTGAAGAAACTCTATGTGGATTTCAACAGCAAGGTGGAAAAGGGTCAGGTGTTGCTGGAACTGGACGATGCCCTGCTCGCCGCGCAACAGAAACAAAGCCAGGCCAATGTGCAAAGCGCCAACGCCTCGCTGGAACTGACCACGGCCAATGAGGCGCGGATACGCGGTTTGTTCGCGCAGGAATACGTCTCGCGGCAGGAACTGGATACCGCAGTACAAGCCAGGAAAGTCGCCGAAGCGCAGTTGCAACTGGCACGCGCGGCGGTGGAAAAGGATCGCGCCAACCTCAGCTATTCCGTGATCCGCTCGCCGGTATCCGGCGTGGTGGTGGACCGTTCGGTGGATATCGGCCAGACCGTCGCCGCCAGCCTGCAAACCCCGACGCTGTTCAAGATCGCGCAGGATTTATCCAAGATGCAGATTCACGCCAATTTCGCCGAGGCGGATATCGGCAGCATCCGCATCGGCCAGGCGGTGCACTTCACCGTGGACGCCTTCCCGGGACGCCATTTCCAGGGGGAGGTGATGCAGGTGCGCCTGAACCCGACCACGCAGCAAAATGTGGTTACCTATGACGTGGTCATCAACATGGACAACCCCGAACAAATTCTGCTGCCCGGCATGACCGCCTATGTAAGCATCGCGGTTGCCGAACGCAAGAATGCGCTGCTGGTTCCCAATGCCGCGCTGCGCTTCAAGCCGGCCAATGGCGTCATGCGCAAACCCGGAAGCGGCCATCCGGGCGGCGTACCGAAAGGCGGTGCAACACCCAAGCAAGACGTTTTTTCCGGCAAGGTGTATGTGCTGAAACAAGGCGAACTCGTCCCCGTCAATATTTCGCTCGGCATTACCGACAGCCGCAATACTGAAATAACCGGGGGCGATATCAAGGCCGGCGACCAGGTCGTGGTCGGTGAAGCGCAAACGGCAAGCAACACCTCGGCAGCCAGCGGCTCACCGATGCGCATGAGGTTCTGATGACCGACACTGTCATCCGCATCGAAAACCTGTACAAGTCCTACGAGACTTCTGCCGGCTTGTTCCCGGCGCTGAAGGATGTCAGCCTCGACATCGCTACCGGTGAATTCGTCGCGATCATGGGACCGTCCGGCTCGGGCAAGTCAACTTTCATGAATATCCTCGGCTGTCTCGATCAGCCAAGCGCCGGCCACTACGCGCTCGATGGCCGCAGCGTCGCGGAACTGGGCAAGAATGAATTGGCCTTGCTGCGCAACCGCACCATCGGCTTTGTGTTCCAGGGTTTCAACCTGCTGCCGCGCATGTCGCTGCTGGACAATGTCGCATTGCCGCTGATCTATTGCGGCGTGGAACGCGATGAGCGCCAGCGGCGCGCGCGCGACCAGCTCGACAAGGTCGGCCTGAAAGGTTACGCGGCATCCATGCCCAACAAAATTTCCGGTGGCCAGCAGCAGCGCGTGGCGATCGCCCGCGCCCTGGTCAACCGTCCGCGCCTGATTCTGGCGGATGAGCCGACCGGCAATCTCGACAGCCGCACCGGCGAGGAAATCATGGCGCTGTTCGATGAGCTCAATCGCGAAGGCATCACCATCGTGCTGGTCACTCATGAGGCAGACATCGCGCAACATGCCAAGCGTCAGGTGCATTTCCTCGATGGGCGCATCATCAGCGACGAACCCACGCCGCACCTGGAGCATACAGCATGATTTTCGCAATGCTCGGCGAGGCCTGGCGCGCGATGGGGGCCAACCGGCTGCGCACCTTGCTGACCATGCTCGGCATGGTAATCGGCGTCGGCGCGGTGGTACTGATGATGTCCATCGGGCAAGGCGCGCAATATGCCATCAAGCAAACCATCGCTGCGATGGGCAGCAACCTGTTTATATTGCTCTCCGGGCATACTTCGAGCGGCGGCGTGCGCTCCGGCAGCGGCGGCGCGCAGACCCTGACGGTCAGCGACGCGGAGGCCATCGCCGAACTGCCCGGCGTACAGACTGCCGCGCCGATCCATCCGGGCAACGCACAAGTCGTCTATGGGCCAAACAACTGGAACACTTCCCTCATCGGCACTACGCCGGGCTACTTTGATGCGCGCTCCTGGCCGGTTATTTCGGGTTCGGCATTCACCAACTCGGATGTGCGCTCCGCTACGCGCGTCGCGCTGATCGGCGAGACCGCCGCGCAGAATTTATTCGGCGACGAGGACCCGGTCGGCAAAACCATCCGCATCCGGCAAAGCCCGTTTGTCATCCTCGGTGCATTGGCGGCCAAGGGCCAAAGCATGGATGGGCGCGACCAGGACGACACCCTCATCATTCCGCTCACCACCGCGCAAAGACAGGTGTTCGGCGCCCAGTTTCCGGGATCGGTACGCATGGTCATGGTACAAACCGCCACTCAGGAAATCATGCCGATGGTGGAAAAATCCATGACCGAACTGCTGCGTCAGCGGCATCGCATCCGCGAGGGCATGGAAAGCGATTTCTTTCTGCGCAACCTCACCGCGGTAGCCGATTCCGCCGAGGAAAGCACGCGCGTGATGTCGCTGCTGCTCGGCGCAATCGCCTCGGTTTCGCTGTTGGTCGGCGGTATCGGCATCATGAACATCATGCTGGTTTCGGTCACCGAGCGCACTCGCGAGATCGGTATCCGCATGGCGATCGGCGCGCGCGAACGCGACATCCTGCTGCAATTCCTGCTGGAAGCCATCATCATCTCGCTGGGCGGCTGCTTCATCGGTCTGCTGCTGGGCATCGGCGGCGCGCTGCTGGTCGAAATGCTCACCGGCATGCTCGTCATCATCTCCGCCAGCTCGGCCATCGTGGCGTTTGGCGTGGCGGCGGCGGTGGGCGTCTTCTTCGGCTTCTACCCGGCGCGCAAGGCCGCGCAACTCGACCCGATCGAGGCGTTGCGTTACCAGTAAAGTATATCCGTAAAAAATTCAGAAACATCGTAGGGTGCATTTCATGCACCATTGTCATTGGTGCA
>JANLID010000414.1 GCA_024654105.1 Gallionella sp.
CACAGCGGATTATCCACGCAAACAATGAACCCCAGCTTCACGTAAAACGCTTTTGCCTTGTCATGCTTGGCATCCACCACCACGGCATACAACCCCACCCGTTGCGAGAACTCCACGGCCAGCCGCAACGCGAACGCCAGCAAATCCTGCCCCACCCCCTTGCCCTGATGGCGCGCATCCACCGCCAATCGTCCGATGCGCAGAACGGGAGCGGGATAGCGCGGCAATTTAGCTTGGGAAGACAATGCAGAAGTGGCAACTTGACCGGCGCTCACCGTGACAAACCCAACGACGCTCACGCCATCGTCAGCCAGTGCAATATATGTTTTGCCGAAACCACGCCGTTGTTGCTGCCCGGCCTGGCGCAGCAGAAAATAATTCCGTGCAGCATCGCCACAATCAAACGCTTCGCGACGATGCTCTGCCCCCAGCAACTGGATAGCAACCATTGCTCAACGACGCGCCATCAATTTGCGTAAAGCAGCCTTGGGTTTCGGTGGATTCTCGATGGATGCGGTAAACACATCAAAGTCCCGCTGGGTCAGCAACAGCGTATCGGTCTCCGACACAATCCGGCGCGCAGCCTCAAAAGCGTTTTGCAACATAAAGCTGGAAACCGTTGTTCCCATTAGCGCAGCGGCACGTTCGATCATCGCCTTCGCTTCGGCACTGGTGCGCAGATTGATCCTGGCGGATTCATTGGTTAGGGTGGTTGGCATGGCATCTTCTCCAAAAACTGATGGCATCATTGTACGTCAGATTTACGCACACGCGATCAAGCTGTCAAACAGATTGCACAAGGGAATAATTTTCTCTACTATTCGCACATGGGAACGCTCTACAAAACTGGCAAGTTCACGATCCGCGCCAACGGAAACGAGCATCCACCGATACATGCGCACGTATTACACACCGACGGTCACGCCATTATTTATCTGACCGGGCGCGTGTTGAACTCAGGCGTTCCCGATGCAGTGCTGATAGAGGCGAAGCGTTGGGTAGTGGATCACCAGCAGGCTGTAATAGACGAATGGAATCGTTGGAATTAAGGAGGCGAAATGAGCACACCGGACAAAATAAAACACATTGCGGCGATTGCGCCGGACACATTAAACATCACACTGGCGAGCGGCAAGCAATACCGCGTCTCGTTGGCGGAACCCATGTCCCGCATTGCCGGATTTGCATCGCTCGCCGACGCAGCCATGTTTGCCACCGCTCAGGTAATGGATGATGGATGGACAGTGGAATGGGATTGCGGATTGTCGATGGCTTCGGAACGGCTCTACCAAATGGCCAAAGAACAAGCGGGCGAAGCTTACCCTCTGGCGGAATTCAAGGCATGGATGGAGCGCAATCAGATGTCGCTGACAACCGCGTCAAGCACACTGGGGCTGTCGCGCCGTGCCGTCAGCCAATACAGCTCCGGCGCACGTCCCATCCCCAAGGTTGTTGGATTGGCGTGCCGGGCGATTGAGTTGGAGCGTGTCCACGGATGAAGCAAGGCCGAAGTCGCGACTACTACATCTTAGGCCAACAACATCCCAAACATCCGCCCCACATACCCATCCGGCTCATTCTTCATCATCAGCACATGACGTTTGCCGAAATCATCCAGCGTTTGCCAGCCATCGCCCCATTTCAATTCGTGCATCAATGTCGGCGACACGATGAAGCTATCCAGCACGATAGGATCGGTGTGGCAGTGCTCCAGTGTTTGCGATCAAGGCCGACCACTTCAAATTGCCTGGATGCGCCGACGGCAATGCGTGTTGCGGGAAAAACGGGATCGTCATTACCCCAAAGCAACTCGTCGCGCAGATAGTTCACCCAGTCCACGACAATTTCTAAAATCTCATCCCCCACCGGGAAGAAGAAGGTTGTGAAGGTTTTTCTAAACTTGGTTTCTACAATTCGTGCATCTTGATGGAAGCAACCTGTCTGCAAGTCGATGTGCTTCAGCTTCATGGGATCAACATCATTCGCCAACAGCGGGCAACAAAAAACCCGCAAGCTTTTATTCATGCGGGTTTTATGGGCTTCCTTGGACTACTTTAAACATTCAAATGGTGCTGGAGAGAGGAATCGAACCTCCGACCTACGCGTTACGAGTGCGTTGCTCTACCAACTGAGCTACTCCAGCATAAACGGGGGCGATTATAGAGGACGCGCTACAACAAGGGAACCTTACTCATAAGTCAGAAATATAGGCGACACTTGCGCTCTTCTCGTTCCCACGGTCTCCGTGTGAACCCTGACCCGATCAAGATCGGCCACCACGGTGAGCGTTTTGCGCACCTGCGTGTGCGGCACCGTGTAGTCGTTCAAGTCAAAGCGCACATAAGGGG
>JANLID010000416.1 GCA_024654105.1 Gallionella sp.
TGTCGGTGATTCTGCCCAGACTACTTCGAGCATCAGCCGTTACTTCGCCGCATCCCGAACGCCTCATTCGCGCGGCTGTACTTTGTGGCTAATCAGGAAAAATGAAGTGTTCTATAATAACTGCGAGCAAAGGCGTTAAATGCTGGACTGCAAGTCCTCCGATACGGTTTCGGGAGTCTGCCTCACCGCTCGGAAACATGAAAAACTGGTAGCATGTACCGCATCTGCCAAAAGACAAAAACAGAGGAAACGCCATTTTTAAGGAGTGGAAATTCATGCATATTGACTACAACGTATTGCTTGACGCTACGCAGGACGATTGTCCCATTCCTACAATCAAAACCAAGGAAATGCTTGACGAAATGGCCGCCGGGGCGGTTCTGAAGCTTGTCGCAAGCAAAGAGGGGACGATCAGAAACATACGAACCTTTGTGAACAACAATCAGTGTGAACTGGTGCACGAAATGAAAGCTACAGAAGGTTTTCATTTCTATATCAGGAAGCTGTAGTCCTGACACAAACGGTACTCGCGCATGCGTCGCTACGTCATCGCTCTCCAGCAAGATCGTTCCATATTAACCCATGACGGGAAATCCCCCGGCCAGCCAGCTTCCAGTAATCCTTCTGCCAGTCGTGTGGCGAGCCGATCGATCTGTTCGATACCCAGCTCGCCGCGTTCATCCGGATGATCCAGCGTGGCATCCGGCGGGAACTGGCGCATTTTCACGGCGTATTCGATGGATTCGCTTTGGCTGTCGATATGTGGGCCATTGATATGCGGTGCGGCCGGACTGCCGCTGATGGCAACCACGCCGAGATAAATCTCTGGCGCCAGCCGCCGGTTCAGACGCACTTCCTCGGTACGAGCCTGCTTGCGTTGTGCCAGCGCGCTGAAATCGAGAAAGCCCAGATTCGGCGGCTTCTTGATCTTGTAGGCGTAATCGCCGGTGAGCAACACCCAGGAAATATGCGTCTCGATCAACTGTATCTGCGCGGCTGCATGGTCATAGCAGGACGGGTCGGTCAGCAAGGCGTGGATCAGCGGTGGCGTCATTCGGCCAGGTTTTTCATTTGCAGCGCAAGCTGATACAGCTCGCCGCGTTTGGCGCCGGTAATTTGTGTGGCGAGTTGCACCGCCTGTTTGAGCGGCAACTCTTCGAGCAACAGGGATAGCGTATTCCGGGTTTCGGTGGACAGGCCGGGTTGCGGCTGCGCGCCGGATACCAGCAGCACGAATTCGCCGCGCTGATTGTTCGGGTCGCTGTTCAGCCAGTCCAACGCCACGCCCAATGTGCAACGGTGAATGCTTTCGAACAACTTGGTGATTTCGCGCGCAAAGACAATCTCACGCTCCGCACCGAACACGGCTTGCAGGTCGGTGACGCATTCGACAATGCGGTGCGGCGCTTCGTAGAACACCAGGGCGGCTGTCACGTCGAGCACGTTTTCGAGCGCGCGGCGGCGCGCGGCGGATTTGTTGGGCAAAAAACCGTAAAACAGAAAATGCGGCTCCGCCAGGCCGGATGCCGACAAAGCCGCTATTGCCGCATTGGCGCCGGGAATCGGAATGACGCGCAGCCCGGCCGCGCGTACCGCCTGCACCAGCAGCGCGCCGGGGTCGCTGACAGCCGGGGTTCCGGCATCGCTGACGAAGGCCACGCTTTGCCCGGCTTGCAGCAGCGCGACGATTTTTTCCGCCGCGCCGCGCTCGTTGTGCTGGTGCACTGCCATCAGCCGGCCCGCGCTGATGCCGTGATGGGTCAGCAGATGCGCGGTATTGCGCGTATCTTCCGCCGCGACCACCTCCACCGAACCAAGCACCTCCAGCGCGCGCAAGGTGATATCACGCAGGTTTCCAATCGGCGTGGCAACTACATATAATGCAGCTTCAAGTTTCTGTGGATGTTCGTTATGCAACGCGTACCTCTTTCGACAATTGTATGGCTCCCGATTCTATTTGCACTGCATGCCTGCACCTCCACAGTACCGCATACACCTGGCGATGCAAAGCCCGTCATTGTCGCAGCCGAAAAAATTGAAAAGCCTGCAGTCGTTGCGGCGGAAAGCAAAACGCCCGAACCGCCTTTGCGCGGCAGCATGGCAATCATGCCGATTGAGGTAGAGACCAGAGCACTCCCCCCCCTTGCGGCTGACGATGGGGAACGCTTGCCGCTGGTGCAGGGCGATGAAGCGCCCGCGCCGCATATCGCGTTGTTGCTGCCGCTTAAATCGGCGTCTTTCGGCGCTGCAGCCGAAGTGGTGCAACAGGGATTCATGGCCGCTGCCAATGCGGAAGCGCAAGGATTGTCAGGAGAATTGCCGGTACGCGTCTATGGCAGCTTTGACGAAAGCAATGACATTGTGGCGCTATATCGCCAGGCAATCGCCGGTGGCGCGCAAGCGGTGGCGGGGCCGTTGACGCGCATCGGCGTCAGCGTGCTGGCGGCGGAGCAGGATATCCCCGTGCCGACTCTGGCACTGAATATTGCGGAAGGGCAATTCGCCAGCCGGTTGTATTTTTTCGGCATGATGGTGGAGGAGGAGGCGCGGCAGGTCGCGCAACTGGCCAGCCAGCAGGGATTACGTCAGGCCATCGTCATTGCTGCTCAGGCGCAACTGGCCAAGCGCTTGCAGTTTGCCTTTGAAGAAGCATGGCAAGATTTGGGCGGGACGATTCTGCGCCAGATCGAATTTAACAACGACCCTGCGGTATTGGCCGATATCACTGGCCTGCCTGATACAATGATATTCCTTGCCGCCGATGCTGAAAAAGCGCGGCTGATCCGCCCCTACCTGCTGAACCAAATGCCGATTTACGCCACGTCGCGCATCTTTCTGGGGAACAACGAGACGCTCATCAATTACGACCTGAATGGCGTCCGTTTTGTCGACATGCCATGGTTGCTGCAAGCCGATCACCCGGCGGTGATGGTCTATCCGCATGCCGACCTGCCGCTTTCCGCCGACCACGAGCGGTTTTATGCGTTGGGCATAGACGCATTCCGCCTGGTCCGGCTACTGCTTGCGGACAAGGTTGACGCCAACCTGTCGCTGGACGGCGTAAGCGGCGACATACGGCTCAACGGACACACTTTTCAGCGCACGGCAATGCCGGCAATGTTTGCGCAGGGGCAGGCGCAATCCGGCAATGGCCGGGATATCCCCGTCTTGCCGGTATTTCCCGACTTGCCGGAAGTGCCGGAACAGCCCGCCGATAACCGTGAATGACGGCGCGCAGGCTGAACAGCGGGCGGCGCAATACCTGCGGCAGCACGGCCTGAAACCGGTCGCGCAAAACTTCCGCAGCCGTTTCGGCGAAATCGACCTGATCATGCAGGACGGCACGACGCTGGTGTTTATCGAGGTGCGCCTGCGGCGCAACGCAAATTTTGGCGGCGCGGCGGCCAGCATCGACGCGCGCAAGCAACAGCGCATCATCCGCACCGCGCAGCAATATCTTGCCGGCCTCGCACATATACCGCCGTGCCGCTTTGATGCCATACTGATCGACGATCACGGCATACAGTGGCTCAAGAATGCGTTCGAGACTTGATTCGGTTAATATTCGCGTTCATTCAACAGGCAACATCCCACATGGATATCGGCAAACGCATCATCAAGCATTTCAAGGACAGCGCGGAACTCAAGCTGAAGGTCAAGGAAGAACTGGCGAAACCCATTGCCGACGGCGCGCAGGTTTTCTTCGACTGCGTCGCCAACGACGGCAAGATCCTATGCTGCGGTAACGGCGGTTCGGCAGCCGATGCGCAACACTTTGCGGCGGAATTACTGAATCGTTTTGAAAAAGAGCGCCCCGGCCTGGCGGCTGTCGCGCTGACCACCGACAGCTCGGTGCTGACTTCCATCGCCAACGATTACGATTTCAACCAGGTGTTTTCCAAGCAGGTGCGCGCGCTTGGCCTGCCCCGCGACAGCCTGTTGGCGATTTCCACCAGCGGCAATTCGCCGAATGTGGTCGCGGCGATTCATGCCGCGCATGAACGCAGCATGCGCGTGGTCGCGCTGACCGGGCGCGATGGCGGCGAGATGGCAGGCGCGCTGCGCGCCGAGGATGTATTGATTTGCGTGGATGCCAAAAGCACTGCGCGGATTCAGGAAGTTCATTTGCTCACCCTGCATTGCCTGTGCGATGTGATCGACTATTTGCTATTAGGAGAATGACCATGCGTATTGTTTCCCTGCTGTTGCTCGTGTTTTTATCAGGATCGCTGCAAGGCTGTTTTCCGGTCGTCGCCGTCGGCGTCGGAACCGGCATCATGATGGCGCAGGACAGGCGCACCAGCGGGTCATATATTGAAGACCAGGTAATTGAAACCAAGGCATCCGACCGCATCGGCAAGCAGTACAAAAATGCCGTGCATGTAAATGTCACCAGCTTCAATCGCAATGTGCTGGTCAGCGGCGAAGTGCCGAGCGAAGAAGTAAAGGCCGAAATCGGCAAGCTGGTTTCCGGCATCGAGAACGTGCGCAACGTGAGCAACGAACTGATCATTTCCGGCCCCAGTTCGATGACTTCGCGCAGCAGCGACAGCCTGATTACCTCGGACGTGAAGCTGCGTTTCGTGCAGGACAAGCGCTTCAATGCCGAACATGTCAAAGTGGTCACGGAAAACGGCACAGTATTTTTGATGGGCATTGTCAAACGCGCCGAAGCCGATGCCGCTACCGAGGTCGCCAGTAC
>JANLID010000017.1 GCA_024654105.1 Gallionella sp.
GGATGCCATCATGATTGCCGGCACGGAAGGAAACATCCTGCGCGTCAACCGCGCCTTCGAAGCTCTTTCCGGCTACAGCGCGGAAGAGTTGATCGGGAAAAATCCGCGCATCCTTCAGTCCGGACGGCACGACAAGACTTTCTATCAGGCCATGTGGTCGGAGTTGCTCGATACCGGCAAGTGGTCGGGCGAAATCTGGGACAGGCGCAAGAATGGCGAGATCTATCCGAAGTACATGACCATCACGGCGATTTTCGACGGCAACCATCAGGTGACTCACTATGTCGCGGTGTCCAGCGACATCAGCCAGCGCAAGCAGTCGGAACAGGAAATCTATCAGTTGGCCTTCTACGATCCGCTGACCCATCTGCCGAACCGCCGCTTGTTGCTGGACCGTTTGCGGCAGGCGATGGCGGTCAGCACGCGCAGCGGGCGGCAAGGCGCATTGCTGTTTCTGGATCTGGATCATTTCAAGAAGATCAATGACACGCAAGGCCATGGCATGGGCGACCTGCTGCTGATCGAGGTGGCGCGCCGGCTGCAGGCCTGTGTGCGCGAGGGTGACAGCGTGGCGCGACCGGGCGGCGATGAATTCGTGGTGCTGCTCGAAGAACTGAGCAGCGAGCCGGATGAGGCGGCCAGCCAAACCGAACTGGTCGCGGAAAAAATCCGCGACGAATTGGGTCAGCCTTATATGCTGAAAAATTACGAGTACCGCACCACGCCGAGCATCGGCGTCAGCCTGTTCCATGGTCATCTGGAAAATGTGGAAAATTTATTCAAGCACGCCGATATCGCCATGTACCAGGCCAAAGCGGCAGGGCGTAACGCCATCCGCTTTTTCGATCCGCAGATGCAAATGGTATTGGATAAGCGCGCCGGCATGGAAGCGGATCTGCGTCATGCCCTGGAGAAACGGCAATTCCGCCTGTTCTATCAGATCCAGGTGGATAGCCTGCGCCGCCCGTTGGGCACAGAGGTACTGCTGCGCTGGGAACATCCGGAGCGCGGTTTTGTTTTTCCCGACCAATTCATCCCGCTCGCCGAGGAAACCGGGCTGATCGTGCCGATAGGCTTGTGGGTGCTGCAAACCGCCTGCGCCCGGCTCGAGGCATGGCAACACGATACGCTGACCCGCGACCTGACGCTGGCGGTGAACGTCAGCGCCAAACAATTCCACCAGGCTGATTTTGTCGCGCAGGTGCAGCGCGTGCTGCTGGAAAGCGGCGCCAAGCCCTCACACCTCAAACTGGAACTGACGGAAAGCATCGTGCTGGAGAACGTCCAGGACACCATCGCCAAGATGCGCGAAATAAAGCTGCTTGGCGTGAGCTTTTCGATGGACGACTTCGGCACCGGCTATTCATCGCTGTCCTATCTGAAACGCCTGCCGCTGGACCAGATCAAGATCGACAAATCCTTTGTGCTCGACATCACCAACGACCCCAACGATGCCGCCATCGTGCAGGCCATCATCGCGATGACCCATGCATTGGGGTTGAACGTGATTGCCGAAGGGGTGGAAACCGGGGCACAGCGGGACTTTCTGGATAAACACGGCTGCCATGCCTTCCAGGGTTATCTGTTCAGCAAGCCGGTGCCGCTTGAGGAGTTTGAGGCGTTGTTAGCCATACCCAGCTTAGGTTACAACTGAACAGGTGCATTCTGCGGTAGCTGTTCTGTAGCCAAAACGTAGCCAGATACAGAGGGAAGCCTAGCCGCAGCAGTAGCTAAATGAGAAGAAGAGAGATGCGCATACCGCTCTACCATCCTGCTACTAGACCACCCGCCAAGATGCTGCACTTCGAACACAGTCACGCCGTTTTGCACCGCCCAGCTTGCCCACGTATGCCGTAAATCGTGCCAGCGGAAATCAACAATGCCAGCCCGCTTTAATGCATTGCGCCAGACTTTTCCGTTCGCCCTTGCAATTCGCTTTCCGCCTTTGGTAAAAACCAGAGGCGGGTGCTTGCCGATATGCTTGGTCAATACGGCTATCCTTGAGCAATCCAATACCACCCTTTTTCGACCTCATCGGCTAACGCGCTGCCTGAGCGTTGCCACCGCTTTATGAGAGGCTACTGGGTTTTGGGTCGATCTCTTGAAGGATTTCGCGCGCCCACGGATTGATCTCACCATAGCACTTGATCAGCTTTCCTTCACTCGTGCGGAACAAAAGCTGTGCCGGTGCGTTGTCCACCGAGTTGTCGTAGATGTAGGCACGGTCAGCGATGCGTGCTGCCACCGAGCAGTTTGCCAGCGACCGGGTATAGCGAGCGATGATTTTGCTGATGGGCACATCGTGTCCGCCTTCCATGACGCGCAGTGCGACGCGCTTGGCGTTGATGGAAGGGTTATCTGTGCCAACGAAAAACAGCCGGACGAAGAATCCCGCCTGCTTCGCCCGTTGGATGAAATCGATCTTGTCCGGCATTGACAGCACAGTCTCGAAAGCCAGGCTGCGACCATCCCGCACGCACCGTTCCCGCACTTCGGCGGCGCGGATGGCCGCTTTTCTAACGGCATCGGGCGCATTCCAATCGCCAAATTCGTCGCGGGCAATATAGTCGGGGTTCACGTATTCGCAACCGCCCATCCACTCATGGCGGAGTAACTGCTCGGTGATTGAAGTCTTGCCAGCGCCGTTAGGGCCTGCGACAACAATCAGGCGCGGCTTGAGCGCCTCGCTCATGCTGTGGCATGTTGACGATTATTGGCGGCGACAATTTCTTCACGCAGCCGTCGCATAAGTTCCTGACGTGCCAGTTCGGCACGCCGGCTCGCCTCGGTTGCTACCGAATTCATCAAGTTTTCCAACTGCGCATCCGTCGGCTCGTGCTGGATGTCGTTCAAATCGAAACGTTCGCTTTGCATGATGTATTTCTCCAAGTGTATGCCGGCTAATCTGACTGCCGATTCTACTGGATTTCCGCCTTCCTCGGCATGAGGAAGAGCGAAATGTTCGTGCTGTGCGGCCTTCTGTCACCGGAGGATCACGCTGAGTGAACCAGCCGATCTGGACTATGCCTTCGGCATGATCGAGCAGTCCTGCGCAAACGTACTTTAAGGAGAATGGGCATGAAAGGATAGGCCATGTCGGTTGCAGGTTTCTGGCATCTACATTTTCCTGGTCAAAGTTTTTGACTAGCCATGTGGGTGTATAGCCAGAACGTAGCCAAGGAACTGAAATCCGGTACGTTTTAAAGCTTTTTGTGGCTTTCCTAGAACTACTGCAGGTAGCACAAGGCATTGTTTGTAATATACTAAAAATAAATACTTAAAAAATATGCGCCTGATCAGCAAGCCGGTGCCGCTTGAGGAGTTTGAGGCGTTGCTGAAGCGATAATTCAGGCAATTTGCTTGAGTGATCCATTCGATACGGTCAGCTTTACCGGATGGTCATGCATCTGAATTTTATTTGCGCATTTCATCCGTTCTGTTTCATTGACCGTTCATTCGTTCGCAGGTAGGATTGCGCACCTTTAATGTCTGACGGGTGGATTACGATGCGTCGCAAGTTGGTTGCCGGAAACTGGAAGATGCACGGCACACTGGCTCAGAATGCTGAGTTGCTGGATGCGGTGCGGAGCGGGATGCGCCAGATCACGGACGTCGATTGTGCGGTTTGTGTGCCGTTCCCCTATTTGGCGCAGGCGCAGCAAAAGTTGTCCGGCAGCAATGTGAAATGGGGTGCGCAGAATGTGCATCAGTTGGACAAGGGCGCCTACACCGGCGAGGTATCCGCCGCGATGTTGCGCGATTTTGAATGCAGCTATGCGATCGTCGGGCATTCGGAGCGCCGCGCTTACTATGGCGAGAGCAGCCACCTGGTGGCCGAAAAATTTCTCGCGGCACAGCAGGCCGGGTTGACACCTGTCTTGTGTATGGGCGAAACTCTGCAGCAGCGCGAAAGCGGCATCACTGAAACTGTAGTTGCCGGGCAGTTGGATGCGCTGATTCAGTTGGGTGGTGTGCAGGTGTTACGCAACGCGGTGGTAGCTTATGAGCCGGTATGGGCGATTGGCACCGGTAAAACGGCAACTTCAGCGCAGGCACAAGCGATGCATAGGTTCATTCGTCAGCGTATCGCTGCTCAGGATGGTAAAATCGCTGCGGCATTGTGTATACTCTACGGCGGCAGCGTGAAGGCGAATAATGCGGCAGAGCTGTTTGCGATGCCGGATATTGATGGCGGGTTAATCGGCGGGGCATCCCTGGTGGCTGATGAATTTCTGGCGATTTGTCGCGCGGGTCAGGTTTGATTTTTTTTGTTGCAGGTATGTTAAGGGAGTCGTTTGTGGAAACATTGGTTTGGGCGGTGCATATTTTAACGGCCGTGGTGCTGATCGGCCTGGTGCTGATACAGCATGGCAAGGGCGCAGATATGGGTGCGGCGTTCGGTACGGGTTCGGCCGGCAGCCTGTTTGGCTCCAGCGGTTCGGCCAATTTTTTGAGTCGCAGCACGGCAGTCGCTGCGACATTGTTTTTCGTTACCAGCCTGTCGCTGACTTATATTTATGCTCATCCCGCGCAGCAGCAGGGGTTGATGGACAAGGTGAGTCCGGCGGCTATCCAGGCGTCTCCGGCCACGCCGGCGGTTAATCCTGTCGACGAATCGAAGTCCGGGGAAATTCCAAAATAATTTTCTGCCAAAATTTCCTGTAATACATTGCGGTTGTGGTGGAATTGGTAGACACGCTAGCTTGAGGGGCTAGTGCTCGCAAGAGCGTGGGAGTTCGAGTCTCCCCATCCGCACCAGATAGTAAGCGGGTATAAGCGGGCGCATAAGTGCCCCAACACAATAATACGAATAAAAAAGTGATTCCGGGCGAACCGGCAAATCACAAGAACCGAGGGGGGAAGCTCAATGTTGGAAAATTATTTTCCGGTGCTGTTGTTTGTCTGTGTCGGCATCGCGATGGGCGTGGTTCCCGTAATACTGGGCAAATTGGTTTCACTCGATCGGCCTGACAGTGAGAAACTTTCCGCATATGAATGCGGTTTCGAGGCTTTTGAAGATGCGCGCATGAAATTCGATGTGCGCTATTACCTCGTTGCCATCCTGTTCATTCTGTTCGACCTCGAAATTGCCTTCCTTTTCCCCTGGGCGATCGTGCTCAAGGAAATCGGTACCTTCGGTTTTGTTTCCATGATGATCTTCCTGGCCATTCTCGTGGTTGGCTTTATCTACGAATGGATGATGGGAGCATTGGAATGGGAATAGAAGGCATTCTGGAAAAGAGCGTCGTCACCACGACGCTCGATACCATTATCAATTACACCCGTACCGGATCGTTGTGGCCGATGACCTTCGGTCTGGCGTGTTGCGCGGTGGAAATGATGCATGCCGGTGCGGCGCGTTATGATCTGGACCGTTTTGGCGTAGTGTTTCGTCCCAGCCCGCGCCAGTCCGATGTGATGGTGGTGGCAGGTACACTGTGCAACAAGATGGCGCCGGCGTTGCGCAAGGTGTACGACCAGATGGCCGAGCCGCGCTGGGTGATTTCGATGGGTTCATGCGCGAACGGCGGCGGCTATTATCACTACTCCTACTCGGTGGTGCGCGGTTGTGATCGTATCGTTCCGGTGGATGTGTATGTGCCGGGATGCCCGCCAACGGCCGAAGCCCTGCTGTACGGCATCATCCAGTTGCAAAACAAAATCAAACGAACCAATACCATCGCGCGTTAAGGTAAATTATGGCTGCTGATTTGAGTGCATTGCGTACCAGTCTGACGGATTTGTTTGGCGACAAGCTGGCCGGCATGGAGGAACGGCTGGGCGAGTTGACCGTGGTGGTCAAGGCTGCCGGGATGCTGGACACGCTGACGCGCCTGCGCGATGCGGGGGGCTTCGAGCAGATGATCGATCTGTGCGGCGTGGATTACTCCGCATATGGTGATGGCGCGTGGGAGGGGCGGCGCTTCGCAAGCGTCTATCATCTGTTGTCGGTGGCGCATAACATGCGCCTGCGGGTGCGTATCTTTGCCGAGGAAGACGATTTTCCGGTGCTGGAATCCGTGACGGATATCTGGTCATGCGCCAACTGGTATGAGCGCGAGGCATTCGATCTGTTTGGCATCGTGTTCACCGGGCATCCTGACCTGCGCCGCCTCCTGACCGATTACGGGTTTGTCGGCAATCCGTTCCGCAAGGATTTTCCCTTGTCAGGACATGTGGAAATGCGCTATGACCCGGAACAACAGCGCGTTGTGTATCAGCCGGTGTCGATCGAGCCGCGCGAAGTGACGCCGCGCATCATCCGTGAAGAAAACTACGGTCGCAATTAAAGATTCAAGATGCAAGGGACAAGGTTCAAGGTTCAAGGGGCAAGGTTCAAAGTGCAAAGTGGCGAGGTTTTTCCTTGTACCTTGCAGCTTGCCCCTTGCACCTTAAATTAAGGCAGAGTTATGGCAGAGATAAAAAACTACACCATGAATTTTGGGCCGCAGCACCCTGCGGCTCACGGGGTGCTGCGCTTGGTACTGGAGCTGGACGGCGAGGTTATCGAGCGCGCCGATCCGCACATCGGGCTGCTGCACCGTGCTACCGAGAAGCTTGCCGAGCACAAGACCTATTTGCAATCCCTGCCTTACATGGACCGGCTCGATTATGTCTCGATGATGAGCAACGAGCATGCCTATGTGATGGCGGTCGAGAAGCTGGCTGGGATCGAGGTGCCGTTGCGCGCCCAGTACATTCGCGTGATGTTCGATGAAATCACCCGCATCCTGAACCACCTGCTATGGCTGGGCGCGCATGGGTTGGATGTCGGCGCGATGACCATATTTCTGTATTGTTTCCGCGAGCGCGAAGACCTGATGGATGCCTACGAAGCGGTATCCGGCGCGCGTCTGCACGCGGCCTATTATCGTCCGGGCGGCGTGTATCGCGATCTGCCCGATTCCATGCCGCAATATCAGGCATCGAAAATTCACAACGCCGCCGCGGTAAAAAAACTTAACGAGAACCGCCAGGGTTCGCTGCTCGATTTTCTGGAGGACTTCACCAATCGCTTCCCCGCTTTTGTGGACGAATACGAAACGCTGCTGACCGACAACCGTATCTGGAAACAGCGTACCGTCGGCATCGGCGTGGTGTCGCCGGAGCGCGCTTTGGCGCTGGGTTTTACCGGTCCGATGTTGCGCGGTTCCGGGGTGGAATGGGATTTGCGCAAGAAGCAACCTTACGAAGTCTATGATCGCCTCGATTTCGACATTCCGGTCGGGACCAACGGTGATTCCTATGACCGTTATCTGGTGCGCGTTGAAGAGTTTCGTCAGTCCAACCGCATCATCAAGCAATGCATCGATTGGTTGCGCCAGAATCCCGGCCCGGTGATGACTGATAATTTCAAATTTGCACCGCCCAAACGTGAAGCGATGAAGCAGAACATGGAAGAATTGATCCATCACTTCAAGCTGTTCAGCGAAGGGATGCATGTGCCGGCCGGCGAGGCCTATGCGGCGGTGGAACACCCCAAGGGGGAGTTTGGTATTTACCTGATTTCCGACGGCGCGAACAAGCCTTATCGCATGAAGATCCGTGCGCCGGGTTTTGCGCATATAGCCGCGCTGGACGAGATGGTGCGCGGCCACATGATTGCCGACGTGGTGACGATCATCGGCACGCAGGATATTGTTTTTGGCGAAGTTGACCGCTGAGGGTGTTATAAATGTTGTCTGAACAAATACAAACCAAAATCAACCGCGAATTGAAGAAGTATCCGGCTGAACAGAAGCAGTCAGCGGTGATGGCAGCGCTGCGCTTCGTGCAGGACGAAAAGGGCTGGATCGCCGCCGAGGATATGGCGGATGTTGCGGCTTACCTCGGTATGCCGAAAATGGCCGTGTATGAGGTGGCGAGCTTCTACCACATGTATAACCTCAAGCCGATGGGCAAGCACACTATTACCGTGTGCACCAACCTGCCCTGCACGCTGGGTGGCGCTGAAGATACCGTGGCTTATCTGCATGACAAGCTGGGCATTGGTTTGGGTGAGGTCACGGCGGACGGCAAATACGGCCTGCGTGAGGGTGAATGCATGGGCGCGTGCAAGGATGCGCCGCTGTTTACCGTGAACAACAAGAAACTTTGCGGACGTTTGAGCAAAGAGAAGATCGATCAAATTTTGGCGGAGCTGGATAAATCATGAGAGGGCGGAATAAATTATGAGAGGCCCGGTCATTCTCACCACGCTGGATTTTGACCAGCCCTGGACGCTGGAGAACTATCTCAAGGTTGGCGGCTATCAGGCGCTGCGCAAGGTGTTGACCGAAAAAATGTCGCCTGATGCGATTATTTCCGAGGTCAAGCAATCGGTATTGCGCGGGCGTGGCGGTGCCGGTTTTCCGACCGGGCTGAAATGGAGTTTCATGCCCAAGAATTATGTTGGCGACAAATATATCGTCTGCAATTCCGACGAGGGCGAACCCGGCACTTGCAAGGACTGGGACATCCTGCGCTACAACCCGCATTTGCTCATCGAGGGCATGGCGATTGGCGCCTACGCGATGGGGGTGAAGACCGGCTACAACTACGTGCATGGCGAAATTTTTGAAGCCTACGAACGCATGGAAGAAGCCTGTGAACTGGCGCGTGCCGCCGGCTATCTGGGCGACAACATCATGGGGACGGATTTCTGTTTCGATCTGCACAATCATCTGGGTTATGGCGCCTACGTCTGCGGCGAGGAAACCGCGCTGCTGGAATCCATCGAGGGCAAGAAAGGCCAGCCGCGCTTCAAGCCGCCGTTCCCCGCGACCTTCGGCCTGTACGGTAAACCGACCACGATCAACAACACCGAAACATTTTCCAGCATTCCGTACATCATCAACAACGGCGGGCAGAAATTCCTGGAGTTGGGCAAGCCCAACAACGGCGGCACCAAGCTGTTTTCCGTATCCGGTCATGTGAATAATCCCGGCAATTTCGAGATACCAATGGGTACGCCGTTCAGCGAGTTGCTGAAAATGGCCGGCGGGGTGCGCAACGGGCACAAGCTCAAGGCGGTGATTCCGGGCGGTTCGTCGATGCCGGTGCTGCCCGCCGAGATCATGATGGGATTGACCATGGACTACGATTCCATCTCCAAGGCGGGCTCTGGCCTGGGCAGCGGCGCGGTGATCGTGATGGACGAGACGACTTGCATGGTGCGCGCGCTGGAGCGCTTGTCCTATTTTTATTATGAGGAATCCTGCGGTCAATGCACGCCGTGCCGCGAAGGCACCGGCTGGTTATATCGCATCGTGCATCGCATCGAGCATGGCGAAGGCCGTGAAGAAGATCTGGATTTGCTGTTGAGCGTGGGAGAGAACATTGCCGGCCGCACGATTTGTGCATTGGGTGAGGCGGCAGTCTGGCCGGTGCAGGGCATGCTCAGGCATTTCCGCGACGAATTTGAATATCACATCGAACACAAGCAGTGTTTAACATAAAAGTCGCGTAGCGATTCGATCGCTCCCTCGCCCGCTAGCGGGAGAGGGTTGGGGAGAGGGAAACGGGCATGGCAAGTTGGCATAAAGATGAAGGGTTGAGCGATCAATGATCAACATTGAAATTGACGGCAAATCAGTCGAGACCGAACGCGGTTCCACCGTGATGGACGCGGCGCACAAGGCAGGCATCCATATTCCGCATTTTTGCTACCACAAGAAACTGTCCATCGCGGCCAGTTGCCGCATGTGCCTGGTCGAGGTGGAGAAGGCGCCCAAGCCGCTGCCGGCCTGCGCGACACCGGCTGCCGATGGCATGAAAGTTCACACCCATTCGGAAATGGCCGTCAAGGCACAGAAGGGCGTGATGGAATTCCTGCTGATCAACCATCCGCTGGATTGTCCGATCTGCGATCAGGGCGGCGAATGTCAGTTGCAGGACGTGTCGATGGGCTATGGCGCGACGGCTTCGCGCTATACGGAAGAAAAGCGCATCGTGATGTACAAGGATGTCGGCGCGCTGATTTCCACCAGGGAAATGAGCCGTTGCATTCAGTGTACCCGCTGCGTGCGTTTTGGCCAGGAAATCGCCGGCATGATGGAAATGGGCATGGCGTTCCGCGGCGAACATGCACAGATCATGAGCTTCGTGAACAGTTCGGTAGATTCCGAGTTATCCGGCAACATGATCGACCTGTGCCCGGTTGGCGCATTGACCAGCAAGCCGTTCCGCTATACCGCGCGCAGTTGGGAATTGTCGCGGCGCAAGTCGGTCAGCCCGCATGACGGCCTGGGTTCCAATCTGGCCGTGCAGGTGAAAAATGGCAAAGTGATGCGCGTTACGCCGATCGAAAACGAAGCTGTCAACGAGTGCTGGATTTCTGACAAGGACCGGTTCAGCTACGAAGGACTGAATTCGGCGGAGCGCCTGACCAAACCGATGCTCAAGCAGGATGGCAAGTGGCTGGAAGTCGAATGGCCGGTTGCGCTGGAATATGTGGTAAACGGTTTGCGCCAAATTGGCGATGGCGATGGCGCAGCACAAATTGCCGCGCTGGCGACGCCACACAGCACGCTGGAAGAACTCTATCTGCTGCAAAAATTAATGCGCGGTCTGGGCAGCGGCAACGTCGATTTCCGTTTGCGCCAGTCTGACTTCAGCGCGGACGGCGAGCAGGCCGGAACCCCCCCTCATCCTAACCTTCCCCCAAAGGGGGAAGGGACAAACGACTCCTCCCGCGCAGCGGGAGGAGAACCAAGACAATTCCTGCCGTGGCTGGGCATGCCGGTTGCTGAAATCAACACTCGAGATCGCTTGCTGATTGTGGGCAGCTTTTTGCGCAAGGATCATCCGTTGCTGGCGCATCGTGTGCGTCAGGCGGTGAAGAGTGGTGCGCAGGCAAATGTTGTTCATTCCGCCGATGACGATTTGTTAATGCCGGTCACCAACAAGGCCATCGTTGCGCCGAGTGAGCTGAAAAATCTATTGGCGCAAGTTCTCAAGGCACTGATGGAACTACTAGCCATTCGACTAGGCCATCCAGAAACGATGCCCAAGTCGCTGGTTATGGCTGCGGAAAAACAGGTAGCAGCGGATGAATCCGTGCAGGGCGTCGAAGTGGGCAGCGCGGCAACTGCAATCGCCAGGAGTCTGGCAAGCGGCGAACGTGTTGCGATATTGCTGGGCAATTTTGCGCAACAGCATCCGCAGGCAACACAAATCGCCGCGCTGGCGGAACGGATCGCCGCATTGTGCGGCGCAAAATTCGGTTTCCTTGGTGAAGCGGCCAATAGTGTCGGCGGTTATCTGGCCGGAGCGGTGCCGTTTGGCGGCAGCGTGCAAGGCATGAACGCCACGGCGATGCTGGCTTCGCCGCGCAAGGCGTACATTTTGTTGAATGTTGAACCGGAACTGGATATGCACGATCCACAGCAGGCGATAGCTGCGATGTACGCTGCCGATATGGTGGTGGCGATGTCTGCCTATAAACATCATGCGACCGACTACGCTGATGTGCTATTGCCCATCGCGCCGTTTACTGAAACCTCCGGTACATTTGTCAATACCGAAGGGCGTGCACAAAGCTTCAAGGGAGCAGTCAAACCACTCGGCGAAGCGCGTCCGGCCTGGAAAGTGCTACGCGTGCTGGGTAATTTGCTCGATGTGCAAGGATTTGATTACGACACCAGCGAGGAAGTGCGCGATGCGATGCTGTCCGGTCAAGGCGTGGTTGATAAACTGAACAATCACATCGAAGATGTTGCGTTGCTGGCTGTGGCGAGCAGCAACAGCGGCGGTTTGCAGCGTGTTAGCGATGTGCCAATTTACTCGGCTGATGCGCTGGTGCGCCGCGCCGCCTCGTTGCAGAAAACCCGCGATGCCGCAACCCCATGCGTAAAGCTGCATGGCAGCGAGTTGCAAAAACTGGGGGTGCAATCCGGCGATACCGTGAAAGTGACGCAGGGCAAGGCAACGGTGCGCCTGGCCGTACAGGCGGATGATGCCATGCCTGCCGGTGCCGCGCGCGTGGCGGCGGGCCATCCGGCTACGGCGGAACTGGGTGCGATGTTTGGAACGATCACTGTGGAGCGCGCATGATGGAGCTGCTGCAAATGCTGCAACAGGCCGGGCAAGACCTGCTCGGCCCGGTCTGGCTGCCGTTATGGACGGTGGTAAAAATCATGGCCATCGTGGTGCCGATCATGCTGGCAGTTGCCTATCTGACACTGGCAGAACGCAAGGTTATCGGTTATATGCAAATCCGCATCGGCCCGAATCGTGTCGGCCCTTATGGGCTGTTGCAACCGATTGCCGACGGTGTGAAATTGCTGTTCAAGGAAATCATTATTCCGGCCGGTTCGAGCAAATTTTTGTTTGTTCTGGCACCGATCATGGCGCTGGCTCCGTCGCTGGCGGCGTGGGCGGTGGTGCCGTTCAGCGACGGCATGGCGTTGGCCAATCTTAATGCGGGGTTGTTGTACCTTTTGGCGATGACTTCGCTGGGCGTGTACGGCATCATCATCGCCGGCTGGGCTTCCAACTCCAAATATGCCTTTCTCGGCGCGGTGCGTTCCGCAGCGCAGATCGTGTCGTATGAAATCGCCATGGGTTTTGCGCTGGTGTGCGTGCTGATGGCTTCGCAAAGCATGAACCTGGGCGACATCGTGCGCGGTCAGCAAGGCCGTTTCGGCATGCTGAACTGGTATCTGATCCCGCTGTTCCCGATGTTCCTGGTGTATCTGATTTCCGGCGTGGCGGAAACCAACCGTGCGCCGTTTGATATGGCCGAAGGCGAATCGGAAATTGTCGCGGGCTTCCATGTGGAATATTCCGGCATGGCATTCGCGCTGTTCTTCCTGGCCGAATACGCCAACATGATTTTGATCGCCTTTCTGACCTCAATCATGTTTTTGGGCGGCTGGTTGTCGCCGTTGCCGTTCCTGCCTGACAGCTTCATCTGGCTGCTGGGCAAGGTTTCCTTCATATTGTTCCTGTTCCTGTGGTTCCGCGCGACCTTTCCGCGTTATCGCTATGACCAATTGATGCGGCTGGGCTGGAAGGTGTTTATTCCGCTGACCATCATCTGGGTGGTGGTGGTCGCCACGTGGATGCAGACCCCGTTGTGGGCCTGGTAAGCGGAGAAGATGAAAATGGAAAAAATCAAAAACTTCTTCAAGACCTTTCTGCTGTTCGAGCTGGTCAAGGGCATGGCGCTGACCGGCCGGTATTTCTTTGCGCGCAAAATTACCGTGCAGTATCCCGAAGAAAAGACGCCGCAGAGTTTCCGCTTCCGCGGTCTGCATGCGCAACGCCGCTATCCCAATGGCGAAGAACGTTGCATCGCTTGCAAGCTGTGCGAGGCAATTTGCCCGGCGCTGGCGATCAAAATCGAGTTGGCGGAGCGCGAAGACGGCACAAGACGCACTACGCAATACGACATCGACTTGACCAAGTGCATTTTTTGCGGCTTCTGCGAGGAATCCTGTCCGGTGGATGCGATTGTCGAAACGCGCGTGTTCGAGTATCACGGCGAGAATCGCGGCAATCTGTATTACACCAAGGCAATGCTGCTGGCGAATGGCGACAAACACGAAGAGCAGATCGCCAGGGATCGGGCAGTGGATGCGAAGTATAGGTAGTAGGGAGTGGGGAGTGGGGAGCAGGGAGAGGGTTTTCCCACTTCCCACTGAGGCGCGCAGCGCCGTTCCACTTGCTACTTACAAAAAAGGGTGAATTTATGAATTTTGAAACCATCGTGTTTTATGTGTTTGCGGCGTTGACCGTGTTCGCCGCATTGCGTGTGATTACCTCGCGTAATCCGGTGCATGCAGTGCTGTTTCTGGTGTTGGCTTTTTGCAGCATGGCCGGTATCTGGATATTGCTGGAAGCGGAGTTTCTCGCCATTGCCCTGGTGCTGGTGTATGTCGGCGCGGTGATGGTGCTGTTCCTGTTTGTGGTGATGATGCTGGATATTCATCTGGCACAGCTGCGCGAAGGTTTCTGGCGCTGGTTGCCATTCGGCGCGGTGCTGGCCGGGTTAATGGTATTCGAGATGTCCTGGGTGCTGGGTTCCTCCGATGTGTCCGGCGGCAAGGCGGTTATCAAGCATGCTGCCGATTACAGCAATACCAAGGAGTTGGGGCGTTTGATCTATACCGAATATGTTTATCCGTTTGAAATTGCCGCAGTGATTCTGCTGGTGGCGATGGTGGCTGCAATTGCCTTGACCTCGCGCCGCCGCAAGGATGCCAAATCGCAGGTGGTACCCGAGCAGATCGCGGTCAGGAAAGCGGATCGCTTGCGCCTGATCAGGATGCCCTCGGAAAAACACGCCCAGGAAAAAATAGACAGCACAGCGGAGGCCGCACGATGATCGATCTTTCGGATTTCCTGATTCTTGGAGCCGTCGTCTTCTCCACGGGGGTTGCCGGCATTCTGTTCAAACGTAAGAACATTATCAATGTGTTGATGGCGATCGAGTTGATGCTGCTGGCGGTGAATACGAATTTCGTCGCATTCTCCCACTATCGGGGAGATCCCGCCGGTCAGATATTTGTCTTTTTCATATTGGTGGTTGCCGCTGCCGAGGCGGCCATCGGGCTTGCCATCGTGGTGCTGCTTTTCCGCAATCGGCAGACGATCGAAGTGGCCGATTGGACCGAACTGAAAGGATGACCGTCGGTGCTACTACGATAATGGTGACAATAATGATGAAAAACAGTCTTTATTCCTTACTGCGGGTGGATGACCCGGCGAAAAATGATTTTGCCGCTATTTCGCCTGCAATGGTGATCCGGATGGCCACATGGAAACATTGATTTCGATTAAGCCTCTTCTGGCGGTGCTGGTCTCGGCAATTGCCGCCGTGCTGGTCATGCTGTCCTACCGGCGGCCAAACCTGAGAGAGGGCTGGTCTCTCGGTGCGGGAGTCATCAAGTTTCTGATCGTGGTATCCATGACCCCGGTGATTCTTTCCGGGGTAACGATCAAATATACGGTCTTCAAAATCCTTCCCGGCGTTGAGCTCGCCTTCAAGGTGGACGGCATCGGCTTGCTGTTTGCCACCACGTCGTCATTCCTGTGGATTATCACCACGGTTTATTCGATGGGGTACATGCGCACTCTCAAGGAGCATGCCCAGACAAGATATTACACCTGCTTTGCCATTGCCCTTTCCTCGGCGATGGGCGTCGCCTTTGCGGGAAATCTGTTTACGCTGTTCTTTTTCTACGAAATACTGAGC
>JANLID010000022.1 GCA_024654105.1 Gallionella sp.
ATGCCCGCACCCCGGCGCCGCTGAAGATTCCAACCACCCCGGCGCCGATCACCAAAGCCGGCGTGGTACTGCACATGGCGCGTGAAGTGGTGCTCTTCGAGAGCCTGTTCAAGGCCAATCTGTGGACGTGGAGCATGGGCTGGCTGTTTCATGCCAGCCTGGCGTTGGTGCTGCTGCGCCATCTGCGTTATTTCACCGAGCCGGTTTGGGACTGGGTTGCGTTCATCCAGCCATTCGGCGTGTATGCCGGATTGACCATGCTGCTGGGGCTGTGCGGGCTATGGGTGCGCCGTTTATTTGTCGAGCGCATCCGCTATATTTCCACGCCGTCCGATCACCTGATGCTGGCGTTGTTCATTGGCATCGCCGCCTCCGGACTGTCGATGAAGTTTGTCGCGCATACTGACGTGATCGCCGTCAAAAGTTTTTTTCTCGGCTGGATGCAATTTAGCGTTCAGCCGCTGCCTGCGGACGCCCCCCTCTATCTGCATTTGATCATGGTCGCCTCGCTCTTGGTGATCTTCCCCGTCAGCAAGTTGTTGCATGCACCGGGCGTCTTCTTTTCACCCTCTCGCAACCAGACCGACAACCCGCGCGAGAAACGCCATATCGCTGCCTGGGCGAAACAACTGGAATCGGAGATATAGCATGGCGGACATTACTGCGCCAGCCTACCGCGTTATTCCCATTATTCCGGTGTTGAAGCCGGGAGCGATGGAAGGCGTCAAGTCGTTTGTCGCCAGCGACAAGATCAACGAGGCAATCGGCTTTCCTGGCCATCTGGTAGACGACTGGCATGATCGCGCCATTGCCAAGATGGGCGAGCTGCTGTCCAAGTACCGCTCGCTCAGGGTCTACATGGATGCCTGCGTGCACTGCGGCGCATGCTCCGACAAATGTCATTACTTCATCGGCACGCAAGACCCGAAGAATATGCCGGTGGCGCGCCAGGACCTGATGCGCAGCGTGTATCGCCGCTACTTCACCCTGCCGGGCAAACTGTTTCCGAAACTGGTCGGCGCGCGTGATCTGACGCGCGAGGTGCTGGACGAGTGGTACAACTATTTCCACCAGTGTTCGGAATGCCGCCGCTGTTCTGTGTTCTGCCCCTATGGCATCGATACCGCCGAAGTCACCATGGCGGCGCGCGAGATCCTTGATTCCGTCGGCTACGGGCAGAAGTATTCCAACGAGATCATCGGCAAGGTGCACAAAATCGGCAACAACCTCGGCTTGCCTGCTCCCGCTCTGCAGGACACGCTGGAAGGGCTGGAAGAGGATGTGAAGGAAGATACCGGCATCGACGTGCGTTTCCCGATGGATGTCAAGGGCGCGGAAGTGCTGCTGATCACGCCATCCGCAGACTTCTTTGCAGAGCCGCATATCGACAGCCTGATCGGCTACGCCAAGGTATTTCACGCCACCGGCACCACTTGGACATTGTCCTCGATGGCCTCCGAGGCGGCCAACTTCGGCATATTCATCGGCAACTACGAGCAAATGCGCAAGATTGCGCTGCGCATCCGCCAGGCTGCGCTGGATCTCGGCGTGAAGCGTATCGTGGTGGGCGAATGCGGCCATGCCTGGCGCGTCGCCTACAGTTTCTGGAACACGCTGAGCGGTGTGGGTGAAGGCGCGGACGAGACCGACCGCTTCGCGCAGATGCTGCAGAAGCAGCTCGACCACCGCTACAAGCAGCCGACGCATATCTGCGAATTCACCTGGGACATGATCGGGCGCGGTGCGCTGTCGTTCAACAAGGAAGCCAACGACAAGCACATCATCACCTTCCATGATTCCTGCAACGTGGCGCGCGGTTCGCGCATGGGCGATTTTGCCGGCGGACAGTTCGAGATCCCGCGCAACATCATCAAGGCAGTCGCCAATAATTTCGTCGAGATGTCACCGGAAACCACCCGCGAGCAGACTTTCTGTTGCGGCGGCGGTGGCGGGATACTCACCGACGACCTGATAGACGTGCGTGTCAAGGGTGCGCTGCCGCGCATGGAAGTGTTGCGGCAAGTGGTGGACGAGCACGGCGTCAATTTCATGGCAATGATTTGCGCCATCTGCAAAGCCCAGTTCACCAAGGTTATGCCCATTTACGGATTCGACAGAAGGATGGTTGGGGGTGTTCACCAACTGGTCAGCAACGCAATCATTCTGGGCGACAAGTAACAACTCATTGGAGACAAATGATGTCAGCGACAATCGAAACCCCGCAAAAAATCAATTTCCGCCGCTACAAGGATGGCGACAGCAAGCATGTGCCCTGGAACAAGCACATTTTCCAGGCCGGCTACACCTACAAGTGCCCGACCTACATCCAGTCGACGCCGCCCTGCCAAGGCCAGTGCCCGGCCGGCGAGGACATCCGCGGCTATCTCAATATCGTGCGCGGCATCGAGAAGCCGCCAGTCGGCGCCGACGGCAAGCCGTCCATGCCGTGGCAGGAATACGCCTGGCGCCGCCTCACCGAGTGCAACCCCTTCCCCGCCATCATGGGCCGCGTCTGCCCGGCGCCCTGCCAGAGTGCTTGCAACCGCTCCAAGGTCGAGGAATACGTTGGCATCAACTCGGTCGAGCAGTTCCTCGGCAACTACGCCATTGAAAAGGGTCTCGCATTCACGAAGCCCGAAGTCGAGACCGGCAAGCGTGTTGCCATTATTGGCGGTGGCGTGGCCGGCATGTCCGCCGCTTACCAGTTGCGCCGCCGCGGCCATAGCTGCGTCGTCTTCGAATCCAGCAACAAACTCGGCGGTATGCTGGCCTTCGGCCTGCCCGCCTACCGCACGCCGCGCGAGATCGTCGACGCCGAAGTGCAGCGCATCCTCGACATGGGCATGGAAGTGCGACTCAACACGCGCATCGGCAAGGATGTCAGCTTCGCCGATCTCAAGCGCAACTTCGACGCCGTGTTCATCGGCATCGGCGCCCAGACCGGCAACAAGCTGGACATCCCCGGCGCCGACGCGCCCAACTGCACCGACGGCATTTCCTTCCTGCGCGATTTCAACGAAGGCAAGCTCGACCATGCCGGCAAGCGCATCGTCGTTATCGGCGGCGGCGACACGGCGATGGACGTTGCGGCCGTTGCCCGCCGTCTCGGCAGTTACGACGCCGACGCCGAGTCGCGCGACCAAGCCAGGGTAATTGTCGCCGCCCGCGAATGCGACGGCGGCCGCGGCCAGAAGGGCGCGCAACATTGGCGCCAGAGCGCCGAGGTCGTCATCGCCTACCGCCGTCATGTCCAGGAAATGCCCGCCTCCAAGCACGAGCTGGACGCCGTGGTCCAGGAGGGCGTCGAGATCCAGCCCTGTGTTGCCCCGGTCGCTGTCATTAAGGATGAGTACGGCATGGCCACCGCCCTGCGCGTCATCAAGGTCGACTGGGTCAACAAGAAGATGATACCGAAGGAAGGTTCGGAGTACGACATTCCCTGCGACCTCATCGTCTCCGCCGTCGGTCAGTCGGTAAACTGGTCGGGCCTCGACACGTTCAAGAACAACTTGAATCTTGCCAATGTGGACAAGAACCTCCAGGCCGTGGGCCAGCCGAACGTTTTTGTCGGCGGCGACGCCATCAAGCCCTATCTGCTCACTACCGCCATTGGCCATGCGCGCATCGCGGCCGAAGGCATCGACACCTATTTGTCCGGCAAGCCGCTCGACAAGCGCCCCAAGATCGACAAGAGCCTGTTCAGTCTGCAGCGCGACCTGATTAAGCGCGGCGTGAAATTCGACAAGATCGACGAGCCCATCCGCGGCACTGACAGCAGCAAGGCCGTCATCCACAATTTCGACGACCGCTCCGACCGCTACACGATTCCGGCCGAGGCGCTGTTCCTCGGTCATTTCACCCACACGCCGCGCAAAGAACGCCAGATGCTGGCCATCGATGCGAATAACGTGCTGGGCAACATTGACGAGCGCCTGGTCGCGCTGACCGAGGCGCAGGCGGTAGCGGAAGCCAAGCGCTGCATGAGCTGCGGTCAGTGTTTTGAGTGCGACAACTGCGTGGTGTATTGCCCTCAGACCGCCGTCAAGCGCGTGCCAAAAAAGGAAGCCAGTATCGGCCGCTACGTCGTCACCGATTACGACAAGTGCATCGGCTGCCATATATGCGCCGACGTATGCCCGACCGGATATATCCAGATGGGACTGGGCGAGTAATGAAGCTGTTTGCATCCCTGTTGCTCTGCCTGTGCATCCCTGCGGCTTGGGCTGCCGGGACAAACGCGCCCAAGCCGGACATCGGCAAGGGCGGTCAGTGCGTCGAGGATGTGCAATGGATGCGCAAGAACCACATGCACCTGCTCAAGCACCAGCGCGACGAGGCATTACGCAAGGGTGCGCGCGACGAGAAGCTCAGCCTGAAGAATTGCATCGAATGCCACGCCAGCACCAGGGATGACAGCGTGATCGCGCGCGACGACAGTTTTTGCGTGGCATGCCATCGTTATGAAGCGGTGAAAATCGATTGCTTCGAGTGTCACTCCGGCAAGCGCAAGAGCGCGTGGTCGCAGAGGAATGCGAAATGAGTGACATCGATCTGTATCGCAGAACTTTCCTGAAGACCTCGCTGGGCGCCGCGGCGGTCGCCATCGCGCCGGGAATGTTGCTGTTCGATACGGCGCATGGCAAGCCGCAGCCTGCCAGCGGGAAAGTACGCTGGGGAATGCTGATCGATACCACGCAGTGCAAGAGTGGCTGCGATGATTGCGTGACCGCCTGTAACCGGGAGAACGGCCTTTCCGGCGCTACCAGCGCAACCGATTCGCAATGGATACGCAAGATCGAGATCAAGGACATCAGCAGCGGGCGCGAGCTGTCGCTGCCGATGATGTGCCAGCACTGCGAACATCCGCCGTGCGTGGACGTATGTCCAACCACCGCTTCGTTCAAGCGCGCCGACGGTATCGTGCTGGTCGACAAGCATCGCTGCATCGGCTGCCGCTATTGCATGATGGCCTGCCCATACAAGGCGCGTTCCTTCGTGCACGAACCGCTGCACGACCAGAATCCGGACGTGCCGCGCGGCAAGGGCACGGTGGAAGCCTGCACGCTGTGTGTGCATCGCATCGACCAGGGATTGCAACCCGCCTGTGCCGAGGCCTGCCCGAACCAGGCCATCCTGTTTGGCGACCTGAACGATACGGACAGCGAAATCAGCAAAAAAATACGATCCGTTGCGAGTGTCCAGATACGCGCCAATCTGGGGCTCAATACCGGCATCCGTTATCGGGGGTTATAAATGAGCGCCTACCCTCCGATGTATTTCAAGAATCGCCTGTACTACGTGCTGCTGGCGGCGGGCGGCTTGATTGCGCTGGCCGGGCTGTATGCCGTATACATGATGGAGCATCACGGCCACATCATCACCGGCATGAACAACCAGATCGTGTGGGGCATCCCGCATGTGTTCGCCATCTTCCTGATCGTTGCTGCCTCCGGCGTGCTGAATGTCGCCTCCATCGGCTCTGTGTTCGGCAAGGCCGTTTACAAGGCGCGCGCGCCGCTCGCCGGCCTGCTGTCCATCGCCATGCTGGCGGGTGGCCTGACGGTGTTGATGCTGGATTTGGGGCGGCCTGACCGCATTATCATCGCCGCGACCAATTACAACATCACCTCGGTATTTGCCTGGAATATAGTGCTGTATTCCGGCATGTTCACGCTGGTAGCTATCTATTTATGGACGATGATGGAACGGCGCATGAATCCGTGGAACAAGCCAGCCGGTTTTACAGTATTCGCCTGGCGTTTCATTCTCACCACCGGCACCGGCCTGATTTTCGCCTTCCTCACTGCGCGTCAGGCATACGGCTCGGCCTTGCTGCCGCCGATGTTCATCGTGCTGTCGTTTGCGTGGGGGCTGGCGGTGTTCCTGGTGGCGCAGGCGGCGCTCTATGCGTGGAACGAAAAGGAGCTTGACCCCGCGATTCTGCAACGCACAAAGAACCTGCTTGGCGTTTTCGTTATCGGCTCGCTGTACATGGTCACCGCCTATCACATGACCAACCTGTATTTCGCGCATCTATCCGGCTTCGAGCGTTTCATCCTGCTTGACGGCGGTATCTATCCGAATCTGTTCTGGTGGGGTTATTTCCTGCTTGGCAACCTGTTGCCGCTGGCGCTGATCTATTGGCCGGGCCCGTGCAGGGCACCCTGTGTATTGGCTGCTTCGTTGCTGGTCATCCTCGGTGCATTTATGCTGCTGTATGTATTTATCATCGGCGGGCAGGCTTATCCGCTGGACATTTTTCCGGGCCATGAGGTCAGCAGCAGCTTCGGCGACGGGCAGATCGCCGCCTACCATCCTTCGCTGCTCGAATTTCTGCTGGGTTTCGGCGGGCTGGCGATCGCTTTCATCATTACCATTACCGGCATGCGCGTGTTTAACTTCATGCCGCAGGATAAACCGCACATTGCGGACTGAACCGCGGTGGTTCACACAGAAACCGCGCAAGCAGGACGAAGCGCAAGGAGCCGTGTAGTGAGCGATAAGGTATCCCTTTCAGGCAGGCGAGTGAGCCAACGGGCACACGCTGCCGCTCTTCCTACCAGCCGCTTGATGATTTCGGCGGCGCATAAATCTTCCGGTAAAACCATGGTCAGCATCGGCCTGTGCGCCGCGCTGAAGGCACGCGGCCACGCCGTGCAGCCGTTCAAAAAAGGGCCCGATTACATTGACCCGATGTGGCTTTCGCAAGCTGCCGGGCGCACCTGCCGCAATCTCGATTTGTATCTGATGGAGCGCGACGACATCATCGCCACCTTTGCGCGCCACAGCAACGAAGTGAACCTGGTCGAGGGCAACAAGGGACTGTACGACGGCCTGGCACTGGATGGCAGCAACAGCAACGCCGCTTTGGCGAAACTGCTCGACCTGCCGGTGTTTCTGGTGATCGATGCGCGCGGCATGACGCGCGGCATCGCGCCGCTGATCCTGGGCTATCAGGCATTTGACCGGGACATCCGGATTGCCGGGGTGATCCTCAATAACCTCGGTGGCAGCAGGCACGAGGCCAAACTGCGCGAGGTTATCGAGCACTACACCGACGTGCCGGTAATTGGCGCAATTCATCATGACGAACGGCTCAGTATTGTCGAGCGCCATCTCGGCCTGATGCCGAGCAATGAGTCCCATGTCGCTACAGCCAAGATCATACAGATCGGCGAAGCCATCGCGGGGCAGGTCGATCTGGACAAGTTGCTCGATCTGTCGCAAAAAGCACCGCTGGATGTGCCGCACAAGGCCGAGGTGAGTCCGCTGCCCATTGGCGAAAAAGTACGCATCGGCATCGCGCAAGACCGCGCCTTCGGTTTTTATTACGCTGACGACATCGATGCGCTGCAGGCGGCGGGCGCGGAGTTGGTACCGTTCGACACGCTCAACGACACGCACCTGCCGGAAGTTGACGCACTGTATATCGGCGGCGGTTTCCCGGAAGCCTGCGCGGTCGAACTGGAAGCGAATGCGCTGCTGCGCGGCG
>JANLID010000081.1 GCA_024654105.1 Gallionella sp.
TTCACCCAGCGCGAAGCCGGCGGACAGCAATAACGTCCCTGCAATCAGCGGCAGTAAAGTGAACCATGTCACCAACCGGGGTACGGGCATCGGGCTGCCGATCACCACGGGCAACAACTGCTGAATGGCGCCGAACATGACCATCGCCATGAATCCCAAGGTGATGTGGTGCGTGGCGGCGATCTGTGCGGGGGAGCGCAGGTCAGCAAATGGATTGCCGCCGGCTGTTGCCAGCAGCAGCGCGGCCAGTGCCAAAAAAACCGGCGCCACGGCAAAAAAGCGCAGCGGTACGCTGATGGGCGGAGCTTGATCGGGGCTGAGTGAGGCTATTTTCATGCGGCGCGCCCAGGGAATGAATCTCGCGTAGCGAACCGCCTGTACCCCTCTCTCGCTTGCGGGAGAGGGGGGACGGGGGTGAGGGAACAATCATGGTGCGGACGATTCATCATTCCGTGTGGCCTGCGCCATGATTGTAATCATGATTTCAAAATCGCCATCCGCAAGCGCGGTGGTTTGCCAGGTATGGTCGCTGTCGCGCAATGCTTCATAGAGCGGAAAGGGTTCGCGGTGAATATGCACTCGCAAGATTTCTCCGGCGGGGAGCGTTTGCAGCGCGCGCATGATATTTTCAAATGGCTCTGGCGGCGGCAAGCCGCGTACGTCGAGTTCCGGCATTGTCGTCAAACTGACTGTATCTGACCGAGAAGCGTTTCCCGTTGCGCCGCCAGAATCTGATCCATTATGGGGTAGAGAATCTGCTCTTCCTTGAGATTATGCTGCTGCATCACCATCAGTATCGTTTCCGAAAGGCCGCTGTATTGCTGCGCATTTTTGTGCTCTACCGCTGCGCCCATCTGCTTGAGAAGCTCCTTGATCTGCGCGTGTTCCATGAGCATGATATGCACCGGACCGGAAGGGCCGCCGGCAGCTGTCAGCGTGGGGAAAAGCACGTCTTCTTCCATGCGGAAATGCCGCGCCATGTCATCACGAAAAGTATTGAAGGCGGTCTCGGCTTTGCTCCAGTCACCGGCGAGGGCGGCTGTCTCGGCATCGGCGAATTTATAGTCACAGGCTTTATGGTCGCTGGTCATGAATTCTGCAATGGTCGTCATATCAATTTCCTTGTAAATGGCTAACGGGCACGGTGAGCAACCACCCCTGATAATGTAACTCGCCATGCCCGTTTCCCTCACCTCAATCCTCTCCCGCAAGCGGGCGAGGAGGCGAACGAATCGCTACGCGAGTTTCACGTTAAACGGCGCGGCTGACATACCCGCTCTTCAATCGATTTCTAAAGTTGAGTATTACCGTCGCCTATTATAACAATAAAATACGCGCCGCCGGCGCATGATTATCATGCCGAAATCAGGCTGGCGCAGCGCAAACCGCTCAGCACCGCGCCTTCCAGCGTGGCGGGGTAGTCGCCTGCAGTGTAGTCGCCCGCCAGCAGCAGGCCGGGCAGGGCGGTCTGTTGTGAAGGTCGTTGAAGGTTGGGCGCGCAGCAGAAAGTGGCGCGCTTTTCGGCGATGACCTTGAACCATTCCGGCTGACCGGCGATGCCGAATTCCTCGCGCAGTTCCGCAATCACCTTCTGCGCCAGTTGTTCCTGCGGCAATTCCTGATGGATGCCTTCCGCGCTGATCACGGCGGCGAGCAGGCCGTGCTGTCCGGCAATCTGACCTTTGTCGAACAGCCACTGGCTGAAGCGCCGGTGCAGGCCGATCATCGGGTGCGGCAGGGTGACGTGTGCCGGATAGCGCAAATAAATGGTGTAGATCGGCTGATGTTCCAGGCCGTTAATTTGCGCGACGGTATTTTCGAGTGCGGCGAACGAGCGCAGCAACTTGGCGGCGGCTACGGGCGGTGCCGCGCAGATCACATGGCTGAAAATAGTTGTGCCTTCAGCGGTGGTGAGTTCGATACCGCTATCTTTGGGGGTAATTGCTTCCACGCCGCAGGAGGTGAGCACCTTACCACCGCGCTCTTCGACATAACTTGCGGCGCGCTGTGGAAACAGTGCAGTAAAGTCCACGCGCGGCAGCAGCATATCGCTGTCGGCGCGCGACCGGTTCAGCGCATCGCGCAGCACGTTGAGCAACACCCGCGCGGAAGCCTTGCGGATCGGCGTGTTCAGCGCGGCGATGCACAGCGGCTCCCAGAGCTTTTGCGCCGGTTCGGCATCCTGGCCGTGTTGTGCGAGCAGTTCGGCGACCGTCATGTCGCAGGATAAACGGAAATTCATGCGGCGCAATGCGAGCATGAAGCGCGCGGCGTTCAGGCGCGCGCCGAACGGCAGACCTTGTGCGCTGAGTAAAGCAATCAGCAGGTGCAGCGGCGCGGGCAGATGTGGCGCCCGGAGAGAAAACTCGCCATGCAGATCGAGTTGCAGCGGCAGGCGCAGGAAGTCTTGTTCGAGGTTGCCGCCGACCTGTTCGATCAGGCGCAGGGTCTGGCGGTAGCAGCCGAGCAGCAGATGCTGGCCGTTGTCCAGTTGGGTATCCTGATGGACCACCCCGCGCGCGCGACCACCGAGCTGTCTGGCGCTCTCGAACACGGTAACGGGAATGCCGCGTTCCGCCAGGGCGACCGCTGCCGCCATGCCGGCGTAGCCGCCGCCGATGACGCCGACATTTAATTTCTGAGCCAAGTCTTGAAGGCCAGCCACAGTTTGCGCAACGGGGTGAGCGAGACGCGCTCTTTCAGTACATGGCAGCCGCTGGTGACCACCTCATCCAGCGTGG
>JANLID010000030.1 GCA_024654105.1 Gallionella sp.
GATTGCCGCAAAAATGGGAAGCGTAACCATTTCTATGCCAAAATTTGGGCATCAAATGTCATTGCGCTCCGTTTCAAAAATAGTTTTGCAAGAAGCTCAGTAATGCTATGGATTATAAGGCCATTACCGGAGAAACCGCATCGACCGCCACAGTCTCAATTAAGAAAGTATCGAGGGAACCCTCTGGTTATTGATCCGGCATTAAATTGTTGAACTTAAGCTGCATACTTTACAGGTGCATGCTCAAAGTAACGCTTCACGCGCTCGGGCGACTTCTGCAGCTTGCGCAGGTGGCTGGGCCGCCTTATGCTGTTCCGGGAACGAAAGGGGTAGAAATTATTGATGCGCTCTCTCCGATGACTGGAGAGTATCGCGTGGTGAAGCCCCGCTTCTCCGCATTTTTTGGCACGGAGTTAGAATTGATCTTAAGAAGATTAGGTGCCGATAGTGTTGTAGTGTGCGGCACGCAATATCCAGAGATGAACGTTTCGAGTGTCTACGTCTACAACCTCGTCAGGGACAAAAGGTTTGACGCTCTCTCGGAGCGGCTAGTCATTGATTGGGGCGCTGGCACTCGCAGTTGGGTTCAAAACTTCAAGCAAGGCGGAAAGGAAGTTGTCGAAGTCCTTCCGAAAGGTTACGTCAAAGAGTTCCCCGGCTTCCTTGACTTCATTCTTCGCTTTGATGAACTGAAGACAATGATTGAAACCCAACTGCAAATCGCGAGTGGCATCGTATGCTCGGCTCGGTTGCCGGCGTCTTCCGCCCTACTACAGCGGACAAAGGTGTCAGGCTCGAGTCATTTTTGATAACATGAGCCATGCCCTCGCCGCCGCGCTCATCTTAATAATCCGGGCTTGGTTTCTTTTTACACGCACTGCGACAATCAACAAGCGTGTGCATGTAGCACGGGGCTGATTTCTGAGAGCAAGATATTCAAGAAGCAGATGCGGGATGTGCATGCATCGGAGGCTGTGACATTGGTGTAACTTATTGCAGGAGGCTTACCCATGAAAAACAGAATCGTGGTTGTTGTGGTTGTCATCGTAGTCGGCATTATTGCGGCTTACTTTTATTGGCAGCAGCAACAGCGGCAACCCGAGCCGGTTCAGGTGCAGGCCATTTTGCCCGCTCCGCCACCACCCGAGCCGGTGATACAGCAGGTCATCGAGACCGTCCCGGAGCAGCCCCCGCTGCCCGAGCTGTCCGAGAGCGACAAGTTCATGCTGGATACGCTGGCGGATCTAATCGGCAACAAGTCGCTGATGAAACTGTTTCATACCGAGCGGATCATCCGCAGAATTGTTGCCACTGTCGACAACCTGCCGCGCGAGCGCGTGCCGCTCAGTGTGATACCGGTCAGCCCGGTACCCGGTGCATTCATCACTGAAGGCCCCGAAGGCGGCAAAACCATCAGCCCGAAGAATGCCGCGCGTTATGCGCTTTATGTGAAAGTCGCCGAGGCGGTAGATGCGCAGAAGCTGGTTGAAATCTATGTCCGGCTCTATCCGCTGTTCCAGCAGGCATACGAGGAACTCGGCTACCCGAAAAAATATTTCAACGACCGCCTGCTGGTGGCGATCGACAATATGCTGGCTGCGCCTGACCTCAAAAAGCCCGTCAAGCTGGTTCAGCCCCATGTGTTATATAACTTTGCCGACCCTAATCTTGAAGCGCGTTCGGCCGGCCAGAAGACTCTCATGCGGATGGGTAGCGAGAATGCAGCAAAAATCAAGGTCAAGCTGCGCGAGATAAAACAGCAAGTGATGCTCCACATGCGCGACAAGAAGGTGGATAGTGCGGTGGGGTCATTGTTGGCGGATTGATCGATGGCTATGCAACGCTACTCAACAAGTGGAAACGCAAACGACGGGTAGCTTTGCATAGCCATCTGACTAGGCTGTCAACAGCCAAGTCATTGGTTATCGCGTTGCTCAACCCATCTGCGAGCTGGAGGTTTCCCATGATTACGTTACGCAAAGCAGACGCACGCGGCCACGCACATCACGGCTGGCTGGAAAGCTGGCACAGCTTCTCTTTCGCCGACTACCATGATCCCGCGCATGTGCGCTTTGGCGCGCTGCGCGTCATCAACGAAGACATCGTGCAGCCTGGAACAGGTTTCGACACGCACGGCCACCGCGACATGGAGATCGTCACTTATATCCTGTCCGGCAGGCTGCGCCATCGCGACAGCATGGGCAACGGCGAGGACATCCATGTCGGCGAGATACAACTGATGCGCGCGGGCAGCGGCGTGCAGCACAGCGAATTCAACCCCTCGGACAGCGAAGCGGTGCACCTGCTGCAAATCTGGATCACGCCGGATGAACAAGGGCTTGCGCCGGGTTACTGGCAGAAAACATTCCCGGATGAGGAAAAACGCGGCCGCTGGCGCCTGCTGGCATCCCCCGATGCGGTGGACGGCTCGCTGCGCATCCACCAGGATGCACGGCTGTCGGCGGCGCGGCTAAACGGTGCGGAGACGCTGGACTATCCCATCTCCGCCGGACGCAAAGCCTACCTGCACGTCGCGCACGGCAGCCTGCAAGCCAACGGCTATGAACTGGGCGCGGGCGATGCGCTGATGTATGTCGGTGAGGAGCGGGTCAGCCTCGCGGCAGGGAAGGGTGCGGAGGTGTTGCTGTTTGATTTGGCGTAGCGCACGCAAAACCGCATTTCATTTTCCCCTGTGCGCCGCCGAGTAGCGGAGACCGGTCAGGGGAAGTCGGCGAGGACTGATGAAACAACCAGCCATTCGACTAATTCCAATTCGCAATAGAAACAGGAATAACGTAGATACTCTGTTCGGTTGCAGGCATTTTTTCTGTGATTTTTGCATTTTCTGGTTCACGCTGGAATCGCGTAAAAACGGGTGTTATCGAACGGCTTGTCGCGTTTCAACATACCGTGGATA
>JANLID010000084.1 GCA_024654105.1 Gallionella sp.
CGGCCATGCAGTTGCTTGATCTGCGGGTTGATATTGACCCCGCCGATCATGGTCATGGATTTCAGCTTCAGGTATTTGCCGTAGTCGCGCACGCTTTCTTCCACCTGCGCGGCCAGCTCGCGCGTGGGGATGAGCACCAGCGCGCGGATCGGTGCTGAGTTTGAAGATTGTTTTTGCGAGTTTTTGCCTTGCGACAAAATACCTGCTTGCCCCATTTCACTTTTGCTCTTTCCCCCGCTTGCGGGGGAAAGTTGGATAGGGGGCTTTTCTCCGGTGGAGGGCTTTGCGGTGGCGGAAAGCAGTTGCAGGATGGGCAGGGTAAAGCCGGCAGTTTTGCCGGTGCCGGTTTGTGCGCCGGCCAGCAGATCGTCGCCGGACAACACGACGGGGATCGCCTGTGCCTGAATCGGCGTGGGTTCGGTGTAACCGCGCTCGGAAACGGCGCGGAGGATTTCTTCGGACAAGCCGAGAGAAGCAAATGACATAGATTCTTTCTTATGGGTTACATCTGCCCGGCATCCCGGTGGGACGCCAGTCTCAGGCAGAAGGGAGAAAACTGATTGACCGCGATGCAAGGACTGGAGCAGCATCGCGGCGCGCATTGTAACAGAGTACGCCTATCATCCGCGTGCTGTTTTTCAGCACGCTTTGCTCCCTTTCCATTAAGGGGAGGGCTGGAGTGGGGAAAAGAATTTTTAGAGGTTCACTAACGAAAAAGAGCCGTTCATGGTTCGAGTCTCACCACAAACGGTTTTTATCCGATTGCGAGAAGGCCCCTTTGAGCGGCCAGCAATCGAAAGCCCCCGGCTTTGCCGAGGGATGGTTACATCTTGCCTAGGTCCTCAATCGCATCCATCACCATTCCCGTCCCGACCGCGATCAACAGGATGTCCGTCGCTACCCGCACATAGCGATGCCTGGCTGGTGGCGGGCCGAGTTGCACGAGGAGCGCCGGTGGCACGTCGTAAAAGATTACGTCCCTCGGCAGCGGACGGCCGACACTCCACTTCCTGGCCTGGCCAGGCGGCATGCAGCCGTTGTGTTTCTTGGCCAATCCAGGAGGGCAGCGGCCGGAGCGGAACTGTTCGCGGTAGTAGTCATGGGCAGCCGCCCGGCGATGCTCATCAAAATATTCGCCTTTCCTGACTTTGGATTCGGCACGGTCGCGCGATTTATCGTCACCACCACGTTGCTCGTCTTTCCGGTTTTCGTGCTTGTCGCCATCGCCGCCATCCCGCGATGGTTTGTCCGCGATTGCCGGACCGGCCGCCAGTATTCCGGCAAACACAAAAGCCAACAGGTAATTCGTTTGCAAGGGAATACGTTTCATGGTTATCTCCAAGTGAAAAATTGACAAATTACCCGTGGGCACCGATAGAGTTGCTGGCTACCATCATCCCAAGGAATCCCACACCCAACATGATCCTCCTCGCCAAACCCGCAGTATGTGCGCCAACGAGCATATAGTACCCAATTTCAAGGTTGACTTTGTGAATTCTTATAGCGCCTTGCTCACCTTCATGATGCCCCGATCCTCTTCGCTGATCTTGCTGTCGAAGCCGAGGCGGGCCATCAGCTTGAGCATCTTGTGGTTGTTGGCCAGCACTTCGCCTTCGATCACCGACAGGCCGTTGACGCGCGCGGCTTCCATCAGCGCGACCATCAGCTTCTGCCCCAGTCCCTTGCCCTGCATGCTGTCCGCGATCACCAGCGCGAAT